>JAXDCN010000029.1:0-3785 GCA_034677945.1 Saccharimonadales bacterium (SeqCode) | reverse complement strand
AGGCAAGACACCACACGGTACCATCCATATTACAGTAGCAAGTAATCATAATTCGGATAAAGGCGTAAGACTTTATAGAAGAATGATTGGATGGGTATCGGCAGTAACGAAACAATAAATATTGGTGCGGATGTGGAGAATCGAACTCCAAGCACCTGATTGGAAGTCAGGTATATTAGCCTTTATACGACACCCGCGAACCCCTATATTATAACAGTGAATATCTGGTTATGGAAGCTATTCTCATATCACCCCATATCTGTTACAATATTTAAGTCCAATCGTAATGGCGAACGTAGCTCAGTTGGTTAGAGCATCGGGTTGTGGTTCCGAGGGTCGTGGGTTCAATTCCCATCGTTCGCCCCAAAATATAAAAATCAGGCATTAAGCCTGTTTTTTATATTTTGGGGAAATCGATTGAGGCTTGAACCCACGACGGTCGTGGGTGAGGACTGCAAGTCTGCAGTCCGCAAGGCCGGAAGCCGGATGACGAATGTCACCGACTGAGGCGGGTGAGAAAAGCCAGTGGCTTTTCGCAAGGTGACTTTCCGATGAAAACTATGTTTTCAATCGTGAAATCACGGGGTCGCTGAAAGTGACCGCGAAAATTTTCGGAGAAAATTTATCGTGGCCAATTCCCATCGTTCGCCCCAAATCGTAAATAAAAGAGGCCTCAAAAGGGTCTCTTTTCTGTTAAAATAAGCATATAAATTATGAAATACAGCGAATTTCTTAAGACCGTCACTAAATGCCCATTCTGTTATGGCATAAGGCACAGGATTTTGATCGAAAACGATGGTGCTATTCTGACGTATGCCCAAGCTCCGTACCATAAATATCATTTGCTGGTGATTCCCAAAAGGCACATCGAAAATATCAAGGATCTTACCTGGGATGAAAATGTCTGCATCATGGCACTAATCGTCACCGGTATCAAGGCGTTGGATAAATTGGGGCATGACGATTGCACTATATTGGCACGAGACGGCCAAGCGCTAAATAAAAGCGTCAAACATCATCTGCACTACCATCTTGTACCTGGCGGTAAAATAATGGATGTCAGCCTAGAAGCCGAAGTCAGAAAGATGTTAAGTGATAACGAAGAAAAAGAATTAAAGAAAGAGTTGAAAGAGGCTGCAAAGATATGAAAATCCAGTTCGTGTGTTCAGGTAATACTTTTCGAAGCCGCCTGGCGGAAGCTTATTTAAAATCCAAAAAAATATCGGGGCTGACTGTCAGTTCCAGTGGGGTCAGGGCTGAAAGAAATTTGAACGGACCGATTTGTGAATATAGCGTCCGGCTTTCCCAAGAAGCAGGTATCGGCGATTATTTGTCGCCAGTTTGGATACAAACCACCAAATCTGATATCGAAGTACAGGATTTGATAATATTCATGGACAGCAGCGATTATGAATATTGCCGCAACGAACTGAACTGTAAATTGCCAAATTACGAGATATGGGGTATTCCCGACGTGCCCGATAGTGCAATCGCCGAAGAAGCCAAGGATGATGAAAAGATCATGATATACGCCAGAAGCAGCTTTAATATGATAAAAGACAAAACGGACTCGTTGATAGTCAACCAGATCCTTGTCAGCGGATGATATTTTTTATATCGTTTATGTATAATATGGAATGAAAGTAATATAAAAAATGTTGGATTTAAACAAGCATATTATAAGTGGAGGCAGCGGTTTACACGCCCATAGTAACGGCTTGGCGCGGATGGCAAACGGCAGCGGATTGGGGGCCGTCAGTAAGATTACATTCAATCAACGACAACAGGCCGGTACCAGCCGTCAGTATATAAAAGAATATAAACACTCGGCCATCGGTAGGGTAAAAGCTATTGATTTTCAGTCACCTTCTGCTAGGAGCCGTAGTGGTCATGGTATAAATGTGCCAAAAAGACCGTCGCTAGAGCGACGCAGTGTGTTAAATGACGGCGGCAGACATTTTAGTGAACCTTCGACCAGGGGGTTTAACCCCTTTGCTTAAGGCCTCTTAAACAAATAACCACACGGCTTATTCTGCGAGAGGTTTTTAAATCTCGCGTAAAGTCTCGATATCTGCACCTAGCGTATTCAACCTGGCGGCGAAATCTTCATACCCGCGGTTAATCGAATAGACGTCACGTAATATCGAACGGCCTGGTGCTGCTAGCATGGCTAGTAATATGACGACTGACGGCCTTAACGCCGGCGGCGTCATAATGTCGGCCGGTTTCCATTTGGTTGGCCCGGTAATATAAACCCGGTGCGGATCGACCAGTTCGATGTTAGCGTTTAATTTGCTCAGTTCGGTGAAGTAAATCGCCCGGTTCTCATATGACCAGTCGTGAACCAAAGTCCGTCCGTGTGCAACGGTCGCAATTAGACCTAAGAACGGCAGATTATCCATATTTACGCCGGGGAAGGGCATGCTGTGCAGCTTGTCTTTTGGGGCATGTAATTTGGATTGTAATACATTGATGTCAACCAAACGGGTTTCGTTGTTATGGGCTTTATATTCTTCGCTGATTTCGTAATTTAACCCCATGCTGTCAAGGATTGATAATTCGATTTCGACAAATTCTATCGGCACGCGTTTGATTGATATTTCGGAGTCGGTCACGATGGCTGCCGCGATGAAACTCATGGCTTCGATCGGGTCTTCGCTGGGGTAGTATTCAACGTTTCGGTTGATGTTGCGAACACCCTTTATCACCAGCGTAGTCGTACCGATACCGTCGATTTTGACGCCTAATTTTTTCAGGTAAAAGCACAAATCTTGGACCATGTAGTTAGGGCTGGCATTACGGATCGTAACCGTTCCGTCGTATAATGCCGCGGCCATGATTACGTTTTCAGTCGCGGTATCGCTGCGCTCGGTCAGTAAAATAGTGCGGTTAACTGGTTTTGGACGAACGTTGGCATGATAATATTCACCGCTTGCCTCGACATTTAGACCGAACGGCGCCAGGCCAGTCATATGGGGTTCGACGGTTCGCGTACCTAAATGGCAACCGCCAGCAAATGGTAATTTGAATTCCCTGTATTGGTGAAGCAGGGGGCCTAAAAACATAATGATCGAACGGGTACGCTTGGCGGCGTTAACGTTCATATTCTGCAGTTTCAATCTGGCCGGAGGAGTGATCTCTAGGTCGTTATTGTCGTTCAACCAACGAACCTTTACGCCGATACTTTGTAAAACTTCGATGATGCGGTTGACTTCTTCGATGCGGGCGACATGACGAAGGGTCGTCGTGCCGTGATTTAATAAACTGGCGCAGAGAAGCCCGACGGCTGCGTTTTTGCTGGTTTTGACCTCGATCTCACCGGACAGTTTTTTACCGCCGTTAATCCGAAAATTCAATTTGCCGGACTTATTAAGGCTGATGATTTCACTTGACAGAACATCGCTGATACGGGCTAACATCTCAAGGCTGATATTTTGGCCGCCTTTTTCGATGCGGTTTATGGCACTTTGGCTGGTGCCAAGGGCCTCGGCTAGTTGGGCTTGAGTCAGGCCGCGGAATTGTCTGGTCTCTTGAATAAGTTTGCCAATCTTGGTCTTGTAATCGTCATTTGTCATTAAACCAATGATATCTCAGTTATGATATACGGTCAACCGAACAAAGCATTGACGAAGCAGTAACCGGCAGGTGAGTGGCAATCGGTGACGAATTGATAAAGGCTTAGCTTAACACATTCTATATTACACATTTAGCCCGGCCGGGCATAATGTGTAATAATGGCTGGTGGTAATTGGTGGTATAATCGGGTAAGTAGTAACTTAATGAAT
>JAXDCN010000028.1:0-4271 GCA_034677945.1 Saccharimonadales bacterium (SeqCode) | reverse complement strand
TAATCGACAAGTCAAATTTCAGGATATCAGCATTAACTACTTCCAGGTTTTTTCCCGGAAATTGCGCCGGCAGTTTGCGAGCCAATTCGTCGTCAAATTCAACCGCTACGACTTTGCCGGCATTTTTCAACAAAACGCTTGTCAGCGTGCCTAATCCCGGACCGATTTCAAGCACGGCATCATCAGGCGTAAGCTCGGCCTCGGCCGCGATACCCGCTAAAACCTCACGATCGCGCAACCAATGTTGACCGAGAGATTTCTTGTTTTGCATAGACATATTAACTATCGTGTGTCGCTAAAATGTTTTGAGCGTAGACAATACGCTGGTCTTGCATGCAGTAGTATGGATTGCAGCGCTCGAATTGGTTCTGAAAAATAACAACGACATTAGTCATAGAAGTTTCATTTTTAATAGTGTTTATTAAACCGCTAGTCTTCAGTTCGCCTAACAAAAATCCCAGTTGCGTGTAGATATTATACGGTTCCGGCAGCGCCAACAGTGCCAATCGCCGTCCGCCTGTCCACTGAGCGATGCCAAGGCCACCGGGGGTATCCGACGTCTGGAAACCGTGTTCTTGCATCAGGTTACCCATGATGCCGGCCGCTTGGACTGGACTAAAGCCGTTTGATATTAGAAAATCCCAGGTGATATTTTCGTTTTCGGTCGGAGTAGTGTATTTGCCCTTCACGCCGATGACTTCGACTTGTTTAACGGGTTGTTTGGTCGTGATGCTGGCAATTTCCGTTCGGTTTGTCTCTTGGCCGTTTTGAATAGTAATTTCATACGTGACGTTACGCGAACCGTTTTCGCCCGGAGTCTTGATTTCTCTATAGCCGACCGGTTGATCGATATTCTCGATTTGTTCGACATCAAAATTGATCGCTTCCTCGACCGTAATAGTTTGCTTGCCTTCTCGCCAAACTTTGACTACTAACCCCTCGGTCAGCATCGTACCCAGGCTCGGCGAAACTCGATCATCTTTGCCAAGGCTAATGCCTTTTTCCGATAGCATCTCTCCGACCGTCTGGCCCAAAGTCCGGGCCGTCGTAACATTGCCATAAAAATCAAAAGTAAACGGTATCGCCCTGACAATCGTAAGTTTCAGACCGGCACCTTCGGCCAAAATATCAGTAATCCTGCTCAGAACGGCTTTGTCCTCATCATATAATTCGATACCGACGCTGGCGGCGATTTGGTCGGCTGTTTGATAAGGCGTAATGACTTTGGTTTCCGCATTGCCATCAATAATAATTACCGGACGCGCCCGATATATATTTACCTGATAGTCAGATGCGACTAATTTTTCGGTAACGGCCGGTTCGACCGCGTCTTTTTCATCGATCGTTATGCCGGCCTCTTTCAATGCGCCGCCAATAGTGTCAGCATCAGACAAGATTACCTTTTCGGTTCCGCGGTCATGAATAGTAATCAGACGGCCGCGCCTGGGGCCATCACTATCGGCAGCATGAGTCACATTCGAGACGGCAACGGCGACCAAAGCTATTAAAAACAGCGAGGCAAAAATCAGCGCACCGAAAGGCGTAGCGGATTTTTTAATCGGACTATTCATAAGCTCTTTCTTTACCCAATATCATTCAATTATATCAAAAACGGTTCGCCGCGACAAAAACGGCTACAATTTTTCCAAGCGGGCATATTCGGCGTTCAATTTTTTCGTTTTGCCGTCATCGAATTTTATCGTCAACGCCAGGCCGTCAATTTCAATTATCTCGCCCGTGCCGAACGAGGCCGACCGGACGATATCACCAATATCAAACAAATTATCACTGAAGAAATCACGATCAGGTATTACACGCGGTTCAGTCGGCTGCGTCATCGCGGCCGCGTTGCCCATGTCGGTAATAAAACGCGAAACCGGGTTATAACCGCGCTGCCCGAATTGCATGCGGCTGGCGGCATAAGTCATATGTAGTTCTTCGCGCGCTCTGGTCATACCGACATAAACCAAGCGTCGTTCTTCTTCTAGCTCGGACGGTCCGGCTTCGTAAACCCTAGCGTGTGGCAAAATCCCTTCTTCCATACCTACGATGAAAACCACTGGAAACTCTAGGCCCTTAGCGGCATGTAAAGTCATCAAAGTCACTTTTTGACCGTCGCCACCGGCGTCGGCGCTCGACATCAAAGCGACTTCTTCCAGAAAATCAGGCAAAGATGCAAAATTCTGCGCATCAGACAGCAATGCGCCGATGTTCGCTTCCCGATCTTCGGCCTGCGGCGTGCCGTCTAAAATATAATCCCGATATCCGGTCAACGCAAGTATTTTTTCGATTAATTCGCCCGGTCCAGTCGTTTCGGCCATAGCTTGGACAGTCCGCAATTTTTCGCCCAATTTTTGCATTCCGCTTTTTGCCTTTGTTGTAATGATACTGGTTTGATTGACGTTAATTAATGCCGTAATAATATCCATGCCGCTTTCGGACTGCCATGAAAGGAATTTTTCCAGGCTTATCGCACCGATACCTCGGACCGGGACATTGACGATACGGCTGAAACTCATGCGGTCCTGCGGTTGATAAGCTAAACGTAAATAGGCGATTATGTCTTTGATTTCTTTACGGTCATAGAATCTGACGCCGCCCACGATTTGATATGGAATATGCAGGCGTAAAAAAGCGCGCTCCAAAGTGTAGCTTTGGGCATTAGTTCGGTATAGCACGGCAAAGTCGCCGAATTTTCTGGCGCCCATTGCCACGTGCGAAGAAATCCGCTCACTCACCATATTCGCCTCTTCGGCTTCGTCGTATAATTCGTGGACTTGAACCGGCGCGCCGGGACCGGCTGCCGTCCAAAGTTTTTTATCAGTCCGCTGGACGTTTTTTGTAATGACGTTGGTAGCTGCATAGAGGATATTACCGGTACTGCGATAATTCTGCTCTAATTTGACGACTTTAGCGCCCTTGAAATCGCGTTCGAAATTTAATATGTTCTTAAAGTCCGCCCCGCGC
This sequence comes from Saccharimonadales bacterium (SeqCode), assembly GCA_034677945.1. Lineage (GTDB taxonomy): Bacteria > Patescibacteriota > Saccharimonadia > Saccharimonadales > Saccharimonadaceae > UBA1547. Next base: position 1,304 of record JAXDCN010000028.1, on the reverse strand, counting down.
CAACTATAAATTGACTGCCAATCATCACCGACCACGCAAATATTTTGGCTATCATTAACTAACAATTTGACGATGCTGTATTGCGCCGCATTGGTGTCCTGGTACTCATCAATCAGAATATGTTTGAATGCCGACCGCCATTTATTGCAAATTTCGGGGACTTCGCGCAATAATCGCACGGTTTCTAGCAGTAAATCGTCAAAATCCAAGGCAGTGGCTGTTTTTCGCATTTCTTCGTATTTTCTGTATATATTTGCCACTTTCTTTTGATATGGCAGCTGGGCCGTGATTTCATACTCCTCTGGACCAATCATTTCGTTTTTCGAACTCGAAATCAAGCTGCTGACAGATTTAGCCTTGATCTGGCTGTCGTCGATCGACAACTGTTTCATAGCCTGTTTGATCAGGCCTTGCCTGTCGTCCTCGTCATAAATTACGAAATTTCTGGGAATACCGATGGCCTCACCGTCAATCCGCAGCATTTTCACGCAAATGCCGTGAAAAGTTCCCATCCATGGCATAAATCCCCGGTCGGCGCTATTCCTGCTTAGTAGTTTTCCCAGCCTTTCGCGCATCTCTTTGGCGGCCTTGTTAGTAAAAGTCACCGCTAATATTTCATTTGGCCAAATCGATTCGTGCGCGATAAGATACGCAATCCGGTGCGTCAGCGTCCTGGTCTTGCCGCTGCCTGCCCCAGCCAAAATAAGCAGCGGCCCAGATGTCGTCTGTACCGCGTCTCTCTGAGCCGGATTTAATCCGCTAGTTAATTCCATTACTAACAATTATAAACCAAAGGCTTGATAAGTTACTTAGCCAACATAAAGAAATAGACGGCCGCTCCGGCACCTGCGCCGACCATCAGCAGAATCGTTATCCAAAGTACCCACACCCAACCTGATTTCTTTTTTGCCGGATGCAGCAGTGCTTTGTGGTAGGCGTCGGTATCGTATATCGCGCCGGTTTTTTGATCGCCGGTGCTCGGTTGTTCCTTGTATTGTTGGGTAATCGAAGTCGGGCCTGCCGGCTGAACGTCACTTGCCGGTTTGACGGGCTCGGGTTCAGATTCAGTTTCAGGCTTGACGGTTTCGGCATTAGGTTTGATTTCGTGCTTGTCAGCGGCAATTTCCGGGTTCGTCGTCGAATTATCGGACTCAATCGATAATATATCGTCATGCAGCTCCGCCGGCAGCGGCGTTTCAAAATTTGACTGCGGCTGCCCGTCCGTATTCAGTTCAAAATTAGCTGATTTTTCAGGCTGCTTCTTGTCTTCTTTTTCTAGCGTTTCCATCTTTTCAGTTGGCGAT
>JAXDCN010000027.1:0-12390 GCA_034677945.1 Saccharimonadales bacterium (SeqCode) | reverse complement strand
TATGGCGGGCAGACGTAGTCAGGCGTGTCGCAAAAAAAGGCAGGTTTATCAAGTCGTATTTTTCGAAGGAGTGGATTTTGGCCCATGCGGTGGCTATCGTGATTTTCTTGCCTTGGATATGGTTATTTATATGTCAGATGTTTGTAGTGCAGGCATTTGGCTTTTGGATACCCAAAGTTACGCCGGACACGCCGATCAACTTCCTGACGAATGTCATATATTACCAAGATTCAACTAATGTGAATGGTTGGATGGCGCTCGGGTTCTGGGCTATGGTTACACTAATGGGCATTTTGTCTTTTCGCGTATATAAAACACTGAACGATGATCAGCGACAATCTTATCGGTTAATTGCTTCGCTGGCATTTGTGCCGATATTGTTATTAATTCTGTTGTCAATGCCTCCCTTGCGTCCTTCATTTGTCGACCGCTATCTGATAACTTCGATAGTCGGTATCATGATATTCATAGGCACGACACTGGCGTTTGGTGTGAAATTGTATCGCACGGTATGGCAAATTTCAGCCATGACGTTGTATGTCGCTTTCCTAATGGTAATAGGTGTATCCAATGTATGGCACTTTGGTAACTACAACAAAAATACGCATAATTCCAGCGGCGCCAGGCAAATAGTCCAAGTAGCGGTATCTCATTCGTCCGATAACCAGCCAATTATTGCTTCGTCGCCGTGGATGTACTACGAATCGGTATTTTATTCGACTCCGAGCCACCCGGTATATTATTTTGAGTTAATAAACTATCCCTACGGTTCGCTTAGTATGCTGAAATATAATGACCGGAATAAAATAAAGGACATATCGGCATTCGCCAAAGATAATCCTATTATCTGGTATATTGGCTATATCGGCACTAGCGGCGAGCTAAAAGTACCGTATTCGAATTGGGAGGAGCTTCAGAAGTACAAAATCAACGATCCAATCAAGGGCACGCCGGAATACGAAGCAATTCAGTATAGAATATCTGCGAACTAGGTGTAAAATAGATAAAGCCGGGGTGTGGCGCAGTTGGTAGCGCGCAGCGTTCGGGACGCTGAGGTCGTCCGTTCAAGTCGGATCACCCCGACCAAAATAATAATGACACCATTCTTGGTGCCATTATTATTTTGAACGTGATTCCGACTTGTAGGACGACTTTTTGCAAAGCAAAAATAGTCGGCCGGTCGTGAAGTGAACGAAGTAAAGAAAAGCGCGAAGCATTTTTCTGAGCGAGTGAACGGAAGAGGCTTTAGCCGATAGTCGGATCAATAATCCAAATTACCTCGGCCGTTTCGATGCTGCTCTTCGTGCAAGCTCGGCGAAACTATCGTCAATCTTTTTATCGGGCGAAAATTTGCCGTATTTTTTTATTACTGCTTTTTCAATCAAAAAATCAGCTAGTGCCGGGTTTTTCGGCAGTAACGAACCGTGCAAATAACTGCCGATGACATTTTTGTATATTGCACCCTCGCTGACGTCAGCCGTATTATTGCCGGCGCCTAAAACTACTCGGCCCAGGGCGTGAACATTTTGGCCTAGGAATGTCTGGCCGCTGTGATTTTCATAACCGAAAATGTCGCCGAATCTTTCGCTATGAGTAATTATGTTGCCAATCAATCGTTCTGACTTGCCGTAGGTCTCGATATCGAACAAGCCGATTCCTTCGATGACTTCGCCGCCGGAAGTTTTAAAGAATTTACCGAACAATTGATAAAGTCCGCAAATCATTAACATTGGAGTGCCTTCGTCGGCCAGTTCGCGAAGCCGCGGACCGATTGAGATCAAATCAGCTTTGATTTTATTCTGACCGCTGTCTTGACCGCCGCCGCCAACAATAATATCAACGTCTTCGGGGAATTTGTCGCCCTGGTTATACTCGATTACTTTCGGTTCGTAGCCGTACCATTCCAGCCGTCGCCGTAGACATAATACGTTGCCGCGATCGCCGTAGATATTCATATCGTGCGAATACAGATGCAGGATAGTAATAGATTTGTCGCTCATTTTACGACCTCGACCTTCGTGATTTTTGACAGGCTGTGGCGAATGGCCAGCATGGCAGTATATGTGCAGTATATTCGTCTTGGGCTAGAATCGGTGCTATCAAGGAACCTTTTGAGAGCTTTTTTCAAATTCGAATCGACGCTTTTTATTGGGACTTCGTCGTACTGTAGCCTGACGGCCATGTCGTATGCTCGTATGCCGGACACCTGGACTACGCCTTCCGCTCGCAGGCTAGTGAAATCGACGTCCCACAGCCAAGACATGTCACGTCCGTCGGCATAATTATCATTTATAGCAATCATAGTGGCGCTGCCTGACGGTTCGAAGGACTCTAGTCCAAGCTGAAAACCAGACGGATTCTTGACTAAAACCAGTTCAAGCGGTTGTCCGCCGACAATCAGCCTTTCGCCTCGCCCGAAGGCGGGGGTTACTTTAGACAAGGCTTTGAATAGTTTATCTTGATTGCAGTTATTGCCGGTAATCGCTCTTACTAGTGCCAGGGCAGCTGCCGCATTGTAAACATTGTATACGCCGTTGAGTCTTAAATCAGTTGAAATTGCTTTATCGTCAATCAAAAAAGTAGCGGAATTACCAACGAAATTCGATAGTACGACGTCGGCGTGAACGGCGCTGCGGTTTTTAAATGTCTTATCATGCAATTCATCGTCGCTTGGAAAAGTTGGCAACAAATCGTCAGAAAGCCCGAAAAAGCGAACTTTTTGTTTATCAAGCGATTCGGCTATGCGGGCAACTCTGGTATCTTCGCGGTTCAAAACGACGGCGCTGGCCGTAGCCTTGGCTACATGGCACAACAGGTCGGCGGTATGATCGATTTCGCCGAATCTGTCCAGCTGGTCGCGCATGACATTCAGAATCAAACTGTATCTGGGAGGTATTTTATCAACGAAATGAACGGCGTGCGCTTCGTCAAGTTCAAGTACGGCTATGTCGGCGTGAAGGCGGCCTTTGATGTCGATATCGGCCAGCAATGCGGCGGCAACTCCGCGGGTAAAATTACTGCCGGTTCGGTTAGTGAATACTTTGAGTCCTTGGCTTTCCAGCAATTCCACCACCATTTTGGTCGTCGTCGTTTTGCCGTTGGTACCGCTAATAATCACCACTCCAAACGGAAGAGCTGATAAGGTATGTTTAATAAAATTTGGGTCGATACGTTCTACGATCAGTCCCGGCAGGGCCGAGCCGCCGCCGCGCAACCTTGTGACCCTTCTGACGGCTTTGCCCAATACTGTAACAAGGGGTTTTGGCATATGGTCTATTATAGCGTAAGCGGTTATAATAGTGTTATGTTTTTGGCTGACATCTTGTATTGGTGGTATGGAAGCGGATGGCTTGGCCAGCTAAAGAAGATAATGGACCGATTGACGGCCGCAATCGATTTTTTTTCGATAGGCTTGTTGATTACGACTCTGTTTTCTCCGTTCAGGCAAATTTCGGCTGAAAAGATTGACGGACCGATCGGTGATAAACTCAGGGCATTTGTCGACAAGTTAATTTCTCGCGTCGTCGGGGCGACCGTCCGAACCCTTTTGATAGTAATCGGCATAGCGGTAATAATTATTCAATTTGCCTTTGGGATAGTATTTTTGATTACTTGGTTATTTATCCCGGCGTTTCCAGTTATCGGATTAATCATGGCGGTAATCGGATGGGTGCCATGATAGACGACTTAAAGATCCATCGTCATAGCATCCGCACGGGCAAGGCGCGAATTGCCGTTAAGTTTGACAAATTATGGCTGGCCGTGTTGATAATTTGTGCGATACTACTAGCGATGTCCGGTATCTGTTTGCTTTTGGCAAAGTCAGCCATGGGTTGGGCTTTGTTTGGCCTTTCGACAGTACCGTGGATGATTGTTGAGTGGTATAAAGGCGAGCTTCATCACCTGGCGGTTTCAAAAAATCCGAAATCGATCGACGATATATTATCCGGCGAAATATTAGGTCGCCTATCAAAAACACCGACGCCTCGCGAAGTCGCCGGCGTCGTCAGCGCCATTCCTGGCGGACAATTCTTTTCAGTCAGGTTTGGAATCGGTGCGAAATTTTTGCAGGAAATGACCTCTGATAACAAGGACGACATGCAAAAAGTCTGGCAAGAAGCGGTCAACTTGCGCGAACAAACCGGCAGCAAAAATATATCGGCTGCGATAATGACAGTCGCCTTAATCCATTCGGCTCCAAATTACGAAAACCTTATCAATCATCTGCAACTGGACGACGAGGACTTGATCCACGGCATTGAATGGTACCATCATTTGCGCGGCCTGATAGAATTGGGCCGTCTGCCGAAGCGGACCGGCGGATTGGGACGCGACTTATCCTTTGGTTGGACGCCGCTATTGAATCGCTTTGGAAAAAATATCAGCACGCAAATCGGAGTATACGGCACTTCGCTGTTGAAACTTGTCGCCCATGAAGAATCACTCAAGCAACTAATGGATATATTTAGTCAAAGAGGCCGCCAAAACGCGCTACTTGTAGGTCCTCCCGGAGTAGGCAAGACTCAAATAGTCACGGCTTTTGCGTCAAAGATTCTTGAGGGTTCCGCCGACGTGCCGTCAAGTTTGAGGTTCAGGCAAGTGTTCATATTGGACGCCTCATCGATGATTGCGGCTGCGCCCGGACGCGGCGAATTGGAACAGTTGGTGCCGCAAGTAATCAACGAAGCATTAAAGGCTAAAAACGTAATCGTTTGTCTGGACAATGCACAATTGTTTTTCGAAGACGGCATAGGTTCAATCGATATATCAAATGTATTGATGCCGGTTATCGAGACTGGGAACTTACGCATGATTTTTACTATGGACGAGCAACGTTATCTGCAAATCAGCCGGCGAAATCCGGAACTTGCAAATGCTTTGAATAGGATCAGTGTCGCTCAGGCAACCCAAGACGAAACCATCGCTATCATGGAAGACAAATCCGTAGCGTTTGAATTTCAAAACCATGTGGCGTATATGTACCAGGCAATCAAGGAGGCCTACAGGTTAGGGGACCGCTATGTCCACGATTTAGCCATGCCGGGCAAAGCCTTGACCTTGATGGAGTCAGCTTCGCATTATCATGAAAACGGCATCGTAACGGCTCAGTCGGTCAGACAGGCGATTGAAAAAACCTTGGATATTAAAGTCAGTGTCGCAAGTGACGAAGAAGAGCGTGATAAGTTATTGCACCTGGAAGATTTGATTCATAAACGTATGATTAATCAAAAACGGGCCGTCAGTGTCATCAGTGATGCCCTCAGGCGGGCTAGGGCGGGCGTTCGTAACCAGAACCGACCGATCGGAACGTTTTTATTCCTCGGTCCTACGGGTGTCGGTAAAACCGAGTTATCCAAAGCGCTGGCCGAAGTATATTTTGGCGGCGAGGAAAGAATGATCCGCCTAGATATGAACGAATATACGTCCGGCGATGATGTCAAATTACTGATTGCAGACGGGGCAGATAATGCCAACAGTTTGACGGCGCGCGTCATGAAGCAGCCGTTCAGCGTGGTGTTATTGGACGAGATTGAAAAAGCTCATCAAAACGTTCTTTCTACTTTGTTGCAGATGCTTGACGAGGGGATCATGCGCGACATCAAAAACCGTGAAGTCAGTTTTCGAGACGCGATTATCGTCGCCACTAGCAACGCCGGTGCCGATAGGATCCGTGAATATATTGAACGCGGTTATAATCTGGAACAGTTCGAAGAAAAGTTGATTGACGAATTGATTAACAGTAACCAATTCCGTCCGGAATTTTTGAACCGTTTTGATGAAATCGTCGTGTTCCGCCCGCTTGATAAGAACGAGCTGATTCAGGTCGTGGATTTGATACTTGCCGGAGTTAATAAAACCTTGGAACTCCAAAAAGTCAAAGTCGAAGTCGCGGCCGATGCTAAACAATATTTGGTCGAGGCCGGCTATGATCCGCGTTTGGGTGCCCGTCCGATGCGCCGAGTCATTCAGCGGGCAGTTGAAAATACCGTTGCCAAGCAAGTGCTTTCAGGGGCGGTCGAAGCCGGCAGCGTGGTTCAAATAACGCTAGAACAGGTTAAACAGATTCTTGATACCAAAGTGGCTGCATACGAAATAGTCGAAGGCAACAAATGATTATTACAAATCAGAGATATTGTTTATACTACTCGCGCCGTGTCGCATAAAATCAGCTGACGTATACAGACCAGTATGAACGCCTATGAATTCCAAGCCGGCAGACACGGCTGCTTGCATATCAACCATGCCATCACCAATATAAATTATCTCGTTTCGTTTGATGTTGTTTTTTGCCGCCCAAGTTAGCATCGGATCGAAAACTTTTGGGCTGGGCTTGTGATGGTCTGTTTCGTCGAAGGTTTGGGTATACGTAAATAAATCGGCTGGAATATTAAGACTGGACAAATCAAAAGCAAGGTTTTGCCGGTTTGTGGCGGTAATTATACCTAACTGCTTGCCGTTTTCTTTTAGTTTTTTGAGGGCAGGGACGGTGTAATCAAATAATACTTTCGGATATAAATGACGCCACTTTACATTGCGGGCGATAGCTTGGTCGGTGTCGTCGGTTTGGTAGAGTTCTTTGACCAGGGCATCAAAAGGTTTGCCCCAATGAGTACGAATTACGTCGTCGGTCAAAATGATGTCGTAATATTTCTTGGCGATAAATTTATGTTGCTGCCATTTGGCAGGAATAGTGCTGACTAACGTATCATCGTGGTCGAATAAAATGAGTTTGATGTGATCGCCGATATGCTTTTTCATGTCAAGCGTATCTTTGTCACGCTGCCATTAGTATGTTGTTTGTATGCGTCGCCATTAACCAGGTGGCGAATACGATTGATGGTACCGCCGTGCGTAATTATGAGTACGCTTGAATGACCAGTTTCCTTCAGCGTGTCGAGAAAAGATTGGATGCGCTGGCTGAATTCATTAAGCGTTTCGGCATATGGCACGGATACTGTATCGGTTAATGACCAGAACAAATCCCAATCATAATCATCCCGGTTGCCTCCGTTGGCGTCGCCAAAATTCCGCTCTCTTAACCTGCTGTCTTCTGAATAATGAATATGTGGGTACTTATCTCGAAATTTTTTAGCCGTCTGCGAGGAACGCTTCAGGTCTGAAGAGTATATCGCTTCGATCTTTTCATTGAAAGAAGTCGCCGCCTCAAGTGCTTGTACGTGTCCGTTGTCGTTGAGTTCGGTATCGAACCAACCTTGTACGATACCATTCAGATTGGCATCGGTTTCACCGTGGCGTATTAGAAATAAATCCATGACAAGATTATAGCAAATGATAGACAAATTTGTTTTTTAGGATTGCGGGTAGGAAGGTGGTCATTCGCTGTTCGCTGTCCAGCGAAAGCGAACTTCCCATTTCCGCTCGGTCGCAAAAAATTGTGGGTTGGAAATCTGCAAGCATCCTCCGCTCATTCACAAAAGAAAATGTCCGCTATTCAGCGGACGCTTTCTTTTGCTTCATTCGCTACGCCGGACCAACGACTATTTTTGTTTCACAAAAAAGTCGTTGATCTAATTCATCCGAATTACCAAAATAAATATGTCAACCTACGGCTGACATATTTATTTTGGTACCCCGGGTTGGAATCGGACCAACGACCTTAGGCTTAGAAGTCCTCTGCTCTATCCACTGAGCTACCGGGGCATAATTAAATTGTAAACCGTAAATACATTTTCCGGTAGAAAAATCTCAGTGGATAGAGCAGTCTGCTGAAAAACTATCTACCGCTTCGCTGGGCACTGAGCTACCGGGGCATACACAATATTATAACAGATTAAAATTTTGTTTTGTCGATGTGTTGGCTTTATCGTATAGTATATCTAAAGGGGGATTATGATGAAGGTGCAACATAAAATATATTTTCTGGCAGCAGCACTAATGGCGCTAGCCAGCTGGATCATAGCAATTTATTATTGGGATAAATTGCCGCAAGTGATACCGATTCATTTTGGCATCAGCGGCCAGGCAGACGATTGGGCCAACAAGTCGATTTTTTACGTATTTTTGATACCGTTCTTACAAACCCTGATACTAGGTATGTTTATTTTTCTGTACTATAAACCGCAGTATTCCGATATCCCGACGACCATGTGGCTGACTACTTTAGATAAAAAACATCGCGAACACGCCTTCGAATTAATCCGCATCATGCTGGTAGGTATGTCACTGTGGTTGGGGGTGTTATTTACTTATCTGACCTATGCTATGAACTACTCGTCTGTTAAATCGGACGCTGGTCTGTCAACGCCGATAATGTTTTCGATAATCGGCCTGATGATGGTCTGGTTGGTATTTTGGACGGTCAAAGTATATCGGGCTACCAAAGAAGCATTAGGCTCAGTCCGCAAATAACAACCACCAGCTGATATTAAGTGTCACATTGACGTATAATAAATGTATAAGGAGGAAATAAATTATGGCAGAAATCATTGACAACGGCCCAGAGCCAATGGTAATGGATATCGAGTCAGATACGATTGCCAACACGAATTATAGGACGACTTTGTGGACCGGAGAAAATTTGCAGGTAACGGTGATGTCTATTGAACCGGGTCATGACATTGGTCTTGAGGTTCACGAAAACCTTGACCAATTCCTGCGTATCGAACAGGGCCAGGCCTTGGTTTCAATGGGTCCCTCGGTTGATGATCTGAAAACATGGCGTGCCGGTAATAGTGATGCGGTAATGGTCCCGGCAGGAACATGGCATAATTTGCTAAGCAACGGGGAAGTGCCTCTGAAAGTTTATTCGGTATATGCGCCGCCGCAGCACCCGCACGGCACGGTCCATGTAACCAAAGAAGAAGCCGAAAAAGCCGAAGCCGCGGAATAAAAATCAAGCCTATCGAATCAAATTAAATTACGGCTCCTAAAAAGGAGCCGTAAGGCTTATTGAATTGATATTTGAGAGGTGGTGATTTTCACCCAGTTTTCTTCGGTTGCTTTCGGTTTGATCCGTACGGATTTTATTTTGCATAGCGGACATTTTTCCGGCTCCCAGTCGTTAATCCTGTGGTGTACCAGAGGTACGATCTCGAATTTGTCCAATTCTTCAATGATAACAGACTCCATGCCCCCGCGATTGATAATCACAGGGTAGAACGGTAAAATGACAGCGTCGGGCTGTACCAATTTGATGCCTTCGACCGCATTGATAAAGGCGGTCCCGCGCGTACAGAAATCTTCGACAAGCAGTATCTTGCTGCCGGGTTTGATGTCGGCAATTGGCACGATCTTGTCATTAACTTTTGCCATTTGAAGGTTGGCTATGCGAAGCGCCTGGCAGATATCTTCGCCCATTTTAGTGGCCCCGTCTGGAATACCGGCAATGTAATCCGGTTTGTTGTTGCCGCAGAGCAAGGGTAATATTTTCAGGATAACTTGGTGTGAAAAGATCTGCCTAACGTTTTGATGCTTTAGGATTTCCTTGAAATTCAAAAAACCGTCGCTGCATCTACCTGATTTGAGCTCGGCGTGCATGCCGACAAGCCCATCTTTGGCGGCTGCGTAGTCATATGCCCAAAAGGCACCCATGGTTTTGAATATGTGCAGAATTTCCTCTGGGCTAAGCATTCTTCTGATGCTGTTTGGCCTGATCTCAAGGATCTCACCTCGGTTCATTGTTGTTATGTTTCGCACGAATTAACCCACCTTTCAAAGAAATACAATTTTCTGCAGTAGCCATCGTCACCAGTTGCGAAGTTTCAGCCCCGATTTGATTTCCTCGATGATTGAAATCGCCGCTTCGGTTGGCGTCATTCCGTCTGCCGGTTGCAAGATGGGGCGGCCGACAACCAAAAGGTCTGACCCGAAGTAAATAGCTTCTTCGGGTGTCGTCACTCTTTCTTGGTCGTTAGCGGCCGCCCACTTTGGCCTGACACCCGGGGTTATCAATTCCAAAGCGTCAAGATCTTCAAGCTCTCTGATTAATTTGACTTCTTGCGGTGAGCAAATCAGACCGTCAACTCCGCTTTCCCAAGCATCGTATGCGAGTCTTCTGACAACTTCCTCGGCTGATCCGCCGAAAATATGTTTGGCGTCTCTGTCGTCTAATGACGTTAGTACCGACACGGCAAAGATTCGTGAATCGCCTTTGTTTTCGACAGCGGCCTTCATTGCTTTTTTGCCCGCACTGGCATGGACATTGATAATTCCGACGCCTAATTTTGATACCGCGCTGACGGCTTTGCCAACCGTGTTTGGGATATCGTTGAATTTGCCATCATAGAATATCATTTTTGCCGGTACACCGAAGTCTTCGATGATGCGTTGGATCCCGAAAACAGATATCGCTTCGAGTCCGATTTTGAATCCGCCGACGATAAACTTCATTGATTCTACAATTTCCTTGAAGCTTTCTTCGTCGTTTACGTCCATGGCTAAAAATAGCCTCGATTGTGGGGTCCATCTAACTGATTCCACCAAAAACACTCCTCTCAAATTGTCGAGGTTCAAATTTAACCAGGTATTAATACCTGGTTAGCCTCCTGAATATCTTAAAACAATTAAGACAATAACGCAATTTTAAAATATTGTGTGTTCAGCAAAAAGAAAACCCGCTAAAATTAGCGGGCTTGTTATCTAGATACTCTGATTGTTAATCCGGGAGGTAAAAAGTCCCGATATTCTGTTTAATGAGTGATACGATGTCGTAGTATACGGGAGACATTTGGCCTATTAGTCGAAACCGAATTTTTTTAGGCAAGGAAATTGGTGTAAAGTCGAGCATCCAGTCGGCAAACTGTTCAACAGCCTCTTCTATTTTGGCTTCCGTGCGGTGTTTCGTAACATCGTCTGACTTCATGCCCATAACGCCGACTGCGTTTTGCTGGTAATGAATGACCAGGGCTTTGATACCGGCCAATGCGATAAATATTTGCTTTGGGCTGATACCTCGCACTGTCATTCTTCTGTTTAAAATTCTATTTGCTACGCCTCTCGTTTCCAGAATCGCCAACTGCCTTTTGATTTCGGCTATTTCGTAGCCCTCTATCGGGTAGCTGCAGTGTTCTGCAAATGATTCTACAAGCTCTTCATAGGTGAGCAGGGTATACTTTTCAGTATTGTCTTCGACGGCATCAACCGTACAAATGGCTTCGAGCGCTTGGCACTTTTCAACTGCTCCGGCTTTGATTTCATCTTGCAAAATCCACAGCGGCACCTCGTAACCCGTGCCCTGGCTATCCAAAATAAATTTGACCATAGCTTGCGGTACTGTCGTTTTCATCACTTCATCGAACGCGTCCTCAGTTATATAACTTAGGAACTGCGCTTTAAGTGATTTTACGACCTCTTTTTCGCTGTCTCTGAATGTGCGACAGGTTGCTTGGCGGGCCTGGTCAAGGTCGAAGCCTTTGTCTTCGCCGACCCGCAGCAATAGCTGCCGGGCACGCCAATCCGCGATTAAATTGTAGGGGTTTTCAAAAACCCTAACCTTGTTTCTGTGATCTACGTAAAGTAAATCGATTAGATTGTAATAGCAGGGCGAAAAGTTGTTGAAGCGAATCACGATTTGCGGCAATTTCTCCACCTCCTTATTATTTATCAACGAACGTCAATTTCTTATGACAGTATCAGAATATTGAATAACGGTTTGATTTAAACATAAAATATGTAAGTTGTCAATTATTACACAATAGCTCACAACTAATTTTCGAATAAATAATGGCACCCACATGTATATTCTGGTATGATAGTAATATGAGAACTGAAAAACAGCAAGCGGTTAAATTAAGGGGCGAAGGAATGTCCTATAGTCTTATCAGTGATCAGCTCGGTGTCAGTAAAAGTACCTTAAGTAATTGGCTTAAAGATGTGCCATATACCCCAAACGAACAGGTCCTCTCTCGAATTAAATGTGGCCAAGGCACGTACGGTTTGCGCCGCAGACAAATGCGAATAGACGAGATATCCGAGCTAAAGGCTCGAGGTATTTCTGAAGTCGGAAATGTATCAAAGAGGGATTTATGGATGATTGGGTTAGGTCTGTGGATTGGCGAGGGGTCAAAAACTATGGAACAAATACGCCTAGTTAATTCAGACCCTAAGGTTGTGCAGCTTTTTATCAGTTGGCTACGTGAAATTTGCGAATTGCAAGATGAAAACATAACAGTCGCGATGCATTTGTACCCAGATTCGGATGAACTATCAAGCATGAAATATTGGATGAACATTACTAAACTACCAAAACAGCAGTTTCGAAAAACACAGATAGATAGACGACTAAATAAGAAACGGTCAAAGATAGGCAAGACACCACACGGTACCATCCATATTACAGTAGCAAGTAATCATAATTCGGATAAAGGCGTAAGACTTTATAGAAGAATGATTGGATGGGTATCGGCAGTAACGAAACAATAAATATTGGTG
>JAXDCN010000026.1:0-3308 GCA_034677945.1 Saccharimonadales bacterium (SeqCode) | reverse complement strand
TAGTGGATGCTGAATTTTCACCACCGGTCATACACCTAAAGGACCTCAAAAAGAGGTTTGGCCTGGGTGATGCTGAAAATTACGTTTTAAACGGCATCGATCTGACCATCAAAAAGGGTGAGTTCGTTGCTATCATGGGCCCCAGCGGTTGCGGCAAGACTACTCTGCTGAACATACTAGGGTTATTAGACCGTACGATTGACGGCGAATATGAACTGAACGGCCAATCCGTCGCCGACATGTCTAAACGCAAGCAAGCCCGCATCCGCAGCCAGCAAATCGGTTTCGTCTTTCAAAGTTTCAATCTGATATCACGTCTGAACATCATCGATAATGTGGCGTTGCCGCTGATATACAAGGGCATCAGCCGCACCAAACGGCTGCAGATTGCCAGCGATATATTGCGTAATTTTCACTTGAACGAACGTGAATATTATATGCCGTATCAACTGTCAGGCGGCCAGATGCAACGGGTCGCAATCGCGCGGGCGCTTGTCAACGAACCGTCGATTATTCTGGCCGATGAACCGACCGGCAATTTGGATTCGCACGCCAGCCATATCATCATGGAAGAACTTTCCGATCTGCACAAACGCGGCAATACGATAATCATGGTGACCCACAATCCCCGTCTGACGACGTATGCCAGCCGCGTGATTACCATGCTGGACGGCAAAATCAATACCGATACGATAACGATTACCAACCCGCCGACACTCAGCCCAAAGCGCCGCCGCCGAAATAAATACGCCCATAGATCAAAAAGGAAGCGAAAATAATGCGTTTTCTGATGATAAATCATATCCAGAATGCCGCTCAGTCGCTGCGCACCAGTCGCGTCCGCAGTGCCCTGACTATGTTGGGCGTTACTATTGGCGTTGCGAGTATTACAACGATTCTAGCGCTCAGCGGCGGGGCCAGTAAAATTGTCAGCAATCAAGTTAATTCACTTGGCGGCAATATTGCCGTAATCCGACCTGGTGCCGCCAGTTCGCCTACTAATATCAATCTGACTCAAGTTCAACCCCATCAGGAATATGCCGTTAGCACTCTGACCGAAGCCGACCTGGTGTACGTCAAAAACATACCTCATATCCAATCGTCAGCGCCACTTATGATACTTAGCGGCGCAATCAAAGCCGACTCGGTCGCCCCTAGCGGATCGCCTATCGTAGCAACGACACCAAGCTTGGCGGAAATATCTGATTTCATACTTTACGAAGGCCAGTTCCTAGATGAGACCATCGACCAAAACACGGCCGTTATCGGCAGCCAACTATCAATCAATATCTTTGGAACCGAGCTTTCGATCGGCCGGACTTTTTCTATCCGCGGGCGACTATTCACGGTAATCGGCGTTTTAAAACGCATGAATGACCCAATTAATTACAACTTGGTTGATTTTGATAATGCGGCTATCATAAATTTTGCCATTGGCAAAGAACTCAACCAAAACGTCGCTCAAATTCAACAGGTAGACGTCAAAGCCGACTCAGTAACCAATTTGGATCAAATAATAATTGACTTGAATAAAACGCTTCTAAAAAGCCATAGTGGCGAAAACGATTTTTCCGTTCTGACCGGCAACCAGATTTCGCAGCCAACCAGCCAGCTGTTTTTTGCGATCGCAGGCGTCACGACGGCAATCGCTACCATATCGCTGTTGGTCGGCGGCATCGGCATCATGAATATCATGTTAGTTACAGTTGCCGAAAGAACCCGTGAAATCGGCATCAGAAAGGCGCTTGGCGCCAGCGATGGCGACATCACCTGGCAATTTCTGATTGAATCGCTTGCCATCAGCGTTTGCGGAGGCATAGCCGGTTATTTTGGAGGATATATATTAGCGTTCGGCATCAGCACCTTTCTGACGTTCGATCCGATAATAAATTGGCAAATCGCCGCCATCGCGGTAGCAATTTCAGTCTTTATGGGCACACTGTTCGGTTTGTATCCTGCTTTGCGCGCCGCCCGTAAAGATCCAATCGAATCGTTGCACCAATACGATTGAGGCCGGACTTGCCCTACCGCCGATAACTATGTTAAAGTAAAATGTGAATAAGTATAAGCATTAATAACAGGGGTGGGCAATGGATATTCAACCGCAAACCGTAAAACCAATCAGCGACGATCAAGAACTGGCCAAAGTGTTAGCCGGCGTGTCAAACATTAATGATGACAATTTTGACTTCGAGGAAACTCCTGTGCCTGCAACCAAGACGGCCGATGACAAACCTAAGGAAGAACCTGTTGCCGATCCGGCTCCAGAACCAGAGCCAAAGGAAGAAGAGAAGCCCAAGGAAGAGCCAAAACCCGACCCGAAGCCTGAACCCGTTGTCGAAGTCAAACCCCCCGTTCCGGCGTTATCCGGTGCCGATGCCGGTGATCTAGAAGGCATCAAAAAGGACGCTTTGATCGAGTTGCGGCCGCTTTTGGACAAATTAGACATTACCCCGGAAGAAAAATTCGATATCTATCTGTTATTACTTCGCAGCACCGACGACAAGACGATTATTGCGCCGGCACATGAAACCGCTCAGAAAATTGCCGATGAGTCCCGACGAGCCCAAGCTTTGCTGGACATCATCAAAGAGATTGATTATCTGTCTACTCCACAACAAACGGACTAATAATTCATCTTGAAAAATAATACAACCCCGCGGATATGCGGGGTTGTATTTATTCGGTTAGGTCCGCAGGCTAATAGCCCATTCCGCCGCCCATGCCGCCAGCCGAGGCCGGGGCTTCGGGCTCTGGAATATCTACGACTAACGCGCCCATCGTGGCTGCCGTCGACGCGATTGATACCGCGTTTAGGACCGCTTCCTTGACGACGCGAGTCGGGTCGATGACGCCGTCTTTTTTGACGTCAATCAGACCTTTTTCAGGTGCATTCACGTTGATACCAAAACCGGGCTTGGCCGATTCGACCTGGGCTAATAGTGCGTCACTGTTCAACCCGGCGTTCTCGGTAATCTGAAGAAATGGCTGCTTCAGTGCATTCTTTAGAATCTGACGACCGGCGCTGATGGAATCCGCACCCTTTACTTCGATTTTGTCAGACAGATTAACTAACGTTACGCCGCCGCCGGCAACGATACCTTCGGCCAACGCCGCCTTGGTAGCGGCTACTGCGTCATCGACACGGTATTTCTTTTCGTCGATTTCGGTTTCGGTCGCACCGCCGACTTTGATGACAGCGACTTTGCCGGACAGCGAAGCCGCCCGTTTGACGAACTGTTCTTTGTCATATTTGTTGGATGAATTTTCAGTTTGGGCGTCGATTTGGGCGATACGGGCCTTGATTT
>JAXDCN010000025.1:0-3428 GCA_034677945.1 Saccharimonadales bacterium (SeqCode) | reverse complement strand
TATGGGACGTTTATATTGATATAGGCGGTCATTATGACGATTGGGATGAAACCTGCAGTACTGATGACGACGGGAATGAAGACTGTGATCGGTTCGGGGTTGATTATAATGACCCAGCAAATGCTGTATATACATCGGTTGGTCCTTGTTACGATTACTTACTGAATACGGCGATTGTTAAAAGCACTTACTCTTATCAAGCCGAGGTAAATTCGGTAATTTATGTCAAGCCGCAGTTACAAAGCGACGCTTGGACAAAATACAACTATAATTATTCCCCGTTATATTTCTGGAATACTTATCAGACTCATACCAAAAACCGGCCGGCGCAGTGGCAGGTTAGTGAATTGATTTACTATAATGGGACAATACCTACCAACAGAAACAGTTATATTCCGTCATCCGACCCGCCATGCACTTTCTATCGTCCTTCGGTGTGTATTAATCTGAAAAGCGGTCAAAATACGATATTCAATATATTGTACGGCATAGTAAGTGGCCAACCGCCGGTCGTCAGCGGCCCGAGCCCATGGGCCGGTACCGTTAGCAATTATATTCCTGTTACTATCGGTGATTATCCGGCGGGTACAAAGATCTGCTTTGCGTTTTCGGTTAAAGATCGTTCAAGTGACGAAAGCTTGTGGGAGCATTCGGCAATATATTCGCCGGACAAGTGCGTGATAATAGTTAAGAAACCAAAAGTCCAGATATGGGGCGGTGACCTGTCGGTTGGAAAGTCATTCACTTCTACTCCGAATGACTATAAATCGGTCGTAGCAACGACAACTTCCGACAAGGTCTTTAATAACGGCCCGATAACCAGATTCGGCAGCTGGTCTGAATATGGTATCTTTGCTAACGGCACGATTATCGGTATGGCTTCTGGTTCGGCATTTTCAGGTACGGGACTCGTTAATAGTACTGTGTGTAAATATAACACGCTCAGCTTCGTGAACGTTCCCAGCGGCGGGACATCATGCACCGGGGATATAGGTACGATCGGCAATTATACGAACACGCAAACTATCCCGAATGTCGCCAAAGCATTTCCGGTTATTAGTACAACGCCGCACCTGTCGTCGATATCGAATTATAACGGGCTTCAGGGCGTTTATACGGCTAGCGGAAATATAACCATTGGCGGAGGTAATATTAAAAAAGGCCAGTGGATCGTAATTAATGCTCCGACGGCCAACGTCACAATAAGCGGAAATATAAACTATACAAACGGTACCCTGAAAGGCATTAACGAGATACCTCAGATGGTCATTATCGCCAACAACATCATAATCAATGACAGTGTCACTAACGTAGATGCCTGGCTTGTTGCCAGCGGCAACAGTGGGATAATCAAGACTTGCAGTAGCGGTGCCGGTAATAACTATGGTGAATATGCTCTGACGACGAATATCTGCAGTATGCCGTTAGTAGTCAACGGGCCTGTCATGGCCAAGGAATTATGGCTATACCGCACTGGCGGGTCGGGTGTCGGGGCAAATAATAGCGGTGACCCGGCAGAAACCTTCAATCTTCGGGCTGATGCTTACTTATGGTCTTATGCCAGGGCTACCGGCAGCGGGCGTGTCCAGACCGTCTATACGACAGAGATGCCTCCAAGGTTATAATATTCAATTTTTGCTTGCTTTTAATGCTAGTGCTTATGTATAATTAGTGACAATATGGCATTACTAAAGGGATTGGGCGACTTTTTTGCGCTGGACATAGGCACCAACGCTGTTCGGGTAGTACAGCTTACTCCGTCTGGTCCCGATAGCTGGAACCTGTTGCATTACGGTTATGCACCTACCGACGAAAAGATTACCAACAGTGATTCCGGCGAGGGTATGCGCCGGTTAGGTGAAGTAATCAAAACCGCCGTCGGTCAAAGCGGTATTAAATTGAAAAACGTAGCTATCGGATTACCGTCTGGTAAGACATTCACGACGGTTATCGACGTTCCGACCATGAGTAAGGCCGAACTAAGAAGTACTATCAAATATCAGATTGAGCAATATATCCCGATGGCCATGGATAAAACCAAGATTGATTGGGCGCTTTTGGGTCAGTCGCTTCATGATCCGAAACAACAAGAAGTTTTAATTGCCAGTACTGCCAACGATTATGCCGAAGAACGGCTTGAATTTATCGAAAGTCTTGGGTTCAATGTCATAGCTGCCGAGCCCGATCCGATTGCAATGGTCAGATCACTCTTACCGTCGGGCGTTCAAGACGCGCGATTAATTATCGATATGGGTGAAAAGGCGTCTGACCTTGCGATTACTTATGGCGACAGCCCACGACTGGTGCGCAACATTCCAACGGGTCTGAAGTCACTCGTCAAAGCTGCTGCTCAAAATTTGAATGTACAGGACGACCAGGCTAGGCAATTCATACTCAAGTTCGGTTTGGCGCCAGACAGGTTGGAAGGCCAAGTATATCGTGCTGTCGACAACACGCTCGACACTTTTGCTACCGAACTGGTCAAATCCATCAAGTTCTTTCAAACCCGTTATCCTAATATTGCAGTAGGCGGCATATTACTATCAGGATTTTCGGCCAATATTCCGCAATTCGGCGAATATATTACCGCCAAGACCGGCATTGCTTCAAGTGTCGCTAATCCATGGCAAAGAGTGCGCGTCGCTCAGTCCGATCAACAACAGCTCGGCGCCGTTGCCTCTGAATTCGCGACCGTTATCGGCCTGGCGCAACGAAGGAATGAACCATGATAGAAGTCAATTTAGTCCCCGACGTCAAACAAGAACTTATCGAAGCACAGCGCGTGCGATCGATGGTTATCGTCGGATCGGTTTTTGTCGGTTTGGCGTCGATTTCGGTCGTGGCATTGCTGCTGATATATATATTCGTGGTTCAATCCGTACGCAGCAACATGGCAGACAGTGCCATCAAAGACGGCAGCCAAAAACTTGCCCAAGTGGCAGACCTCTCGAAATCGCTGACTATCCAGAACCAACTTACGCAGATTACGGCTTTGAATGACAAAAAGCAGATTACCTCGCGTATCTTTGATGCGCTGCTAAAAATCATACCGCCTTCGCCAAATGATGTTCAGATATCCATCCTCAAAATAGATACAAGTACGAATCTGGTCACGATTGACGGCCAGGCGTCAAACAGCTACGCAGCACTAGAGGTCTTTAAAAAGACTATTGATGGCGCGATGGTAAATTACTCAATTTTGTCCGGCGACGATCTTGAAAAACAGGACCCGATAGAACTGGCTTCCAACATCAGCACGAGTAATACCAGTTTTGGTGACGATTCGTCGGGTAATAAAGTCCTTAGGTTTACTATCAGCTTTGTCTGCGCTACGGAGCTATTCGCATCGTCTTCGAAGAACGTGTCCGTGTCCGTAAAGGGCGAGAAGAACGCCACCGATTCATACCTTGGAGTCCCAAAGACCATAT
>JAXDCN010000024.1:0-3077 GCA_034677945.1 Saccharimonadales bacterium (SeqCode) | reverse complement strand
AAGAAGAATTAAAGACGCCGATCGTGTCGAGTACTACCAGCGACGAGGCGACCAAATTCATGATTATCAAGAGCGACGTCGTGTATGTCTATTTGCTGGGCGAACCTCCGGTCGACCCAAAGGATTTGGAAGCCGTAGGCAAATCTCTTCATGGGCGATGGTCAAGGCATAAATGATAGAATGGTAGTAGGAGGACTTATGGAAAAGGATCTCGGCGACAAAGACAAGAACAAGAAATATTGGGACGAAAAATATTGGATGAAAAGGGGGCGTGGCTGTCCGGCAGGCGGTAACGGCGCGATCTACGGGTTGGGATTTGTCGGTGCGTTGATATATTTCATCGGTCATGCGACGACTTTTTGGACGGGCGTGCTGGGATTTTTCCAAGCGCTGGTATGGCCGGCCTATGTGGTTTATGAGCTGCTGAAGTTTTTGATCAAATAATTTAAGCAATTTAAAAACCCGCCTCGATTGAAGCGGGTTTTTTAGTTTGCGTTTAGGCTATTTAGCGGCTTTTTTAGCAGCTGGTTTTTTTGCAACCGGCTTTTTAGCGGTTGCTGGTTTGGCGGCAGTCTTTTTTACTGCCGGTTTCTTGGCAACAGGGGCTTTGGCGGCAGTTTTCTTGGCGGTTTCCAGTTTGACACCGGCTTTTTTAGCGACGGCCGATAACTGCGCTTTGCGCCTGGCGGCGGTGTTTTTCTTGATCAGGCCTTTTTTGACGGCGGTGTCGATTTCGCTTTGGGCGGCACTTAGACCTTTGGCCGACGGTTTGGTCAGAAAAGTATTGACGGCGTCCTTGATGTCGCGTTTGATACCGACGTTGCACTCGCGGCGTTTAATGGTTTGTTTGGCGCGTTTGACAGCTGATTTGATGATTGGCATTCCGATTCCTTTTATATCTTTAAAATAATAATTACAATCAGGCGTGATTATAAAGCAAAAACCTCTGATTGTAAAGAGACGGCGGTACATTAAAGGAGGATCGCGCTCGGGGGAGAATTTGTTGACTAAAGTAAACCACTTATGGTATAGTGGCCTGGAAATCTCATTAAAAATAAAAAGCCAGGAAAACACCGCATGAATGACGCTGACGTCAAGATAAAAAAGCAGATCGTTGACAAGATAAAAGAATCAACGAATATTTTGGTGACTGTCAGCAACAATCCGTCCGTCGACGATTTATCGGCAGCACTTGGCTTGTCAGCTATCTTAAACAAGTTAGACAAGCATGCGACGGCTATTTTCAGCGGAGCTATTCCGCCGGCCATTACTTTCCTGGACCCGTCAAAAGTGTTCGAAGACAGCGCCGACAGTTTGCGAGATTTTATTATTGCCCTCGACAAGGAAAAAGCCGACCACTTGCGCTATAAAGTCGAAGGCGATTTGGTCAAGATATTTATTACCCCGTATCATACGACGATTACCAGTGATGATTTGGAATTCAGCCAAGGCGACTTTAATGTCGAATTAGTACTGGCGTTAGGCGTCGAAAACCAAGACAGTTTGGACGCGGCACTGGCGGCACACGGCCGAATTTTGCATGAAGTAACGGTAGCGACGCTTTGCGCCGGCCAGCAGACCAGCCGTTTAGGCAGGATTGATTGGCGTGACGAAAAGGCCAGCAGTTTATGTGAAATGGTAACCGACCTGGCGGATTCACTTAAGACCGCTGAACAGCCGATTTTAGACAAGCAAATTTCGACAGCCCTGTTAACCGGTATCGTTGCCGCGACCGACAGGTTCAGTAATCCGCGCACATCGTCGCGTGCCATGACTTTAGCGGCCCAATTGATGGCAGCCGGAGCCGACCAGCAGTTAATCGCTGCCAAATTACAAGAATCTCATACGATTCAATCCATACCGGCCGTGCCAATACCGGGCGAACAGCAGGCTGCTTCGCCGACAACTCCCGCCGTAGCCACAGGGCCAGGATTGCCGCCGGGCAGTATAGCGATCAATCATGCGCCTGATGCCGTAGCCGCACCCGTTACCGGTGATGTCTTTCCGATAGCCGGCGCTAGCGCCGCTCCGGAATCCGTAATAATGCCGCCCGCACCTGTTCCGGTTCCCGCGCCAGCCCCGACGCCAGCGCCTGTTTCGGAACCATTGCCAGAACCGGCACCAGAGCCTGCGCCAATCCCAGAGCAGGTGACGACACCCGAACCGACAACCGAAGCCGTAACGACGCTAGCGCCTGAATCGGCGCCGGAATCCACGCCTATCGCCGAAACGCCGGAATCGACCTTACCCCCTGCGGATGACAGCGTAAGTACGTTGCCTCAGCCGGTATATATCGAAGGTTCATCGGCGGCTTCGACCTTGGCCCCGGCCTATGCACCGGAATCGACCCTGCCGCCGGATAGTTCGACCGAGCAATCGACGACTATAGCACCGGCCTATGCGCTCGAAACCGAACCTGAACCAACGCTAGAGCCGACTCCTGAGCCTGCGCCCGAACCGGCGCCCGAAGCAACCCCGGCACCGGCCCCCGCAACACCGGATCAAGAAGCTGAAATGGCAATACCGAAACCGCCGCCAATCGAACAACTGCCTCATATCGAAAAAACAATCAGCTCGGCACCGTCAAATGCCATAGAACCGTCGTTAGGCGGGTCGTTAAATGCCGAATCAAGCGATGCCGCCGAACAAAAGCGGCGCGAACTAGAGGACGCGCAGAACAAAAAAATTCTGACGCATTCGTATTTAGGCAGTGTTCAGAACACCTTTAACAAACCTGTCAGTAGCGCTGACCAAGCTGATGATGACGCTGAGAGCGTAGACATATTCGCCGACGGTCCGATGAGTCAAACGCAACCAAGTTTCGGATTACCAATGCCGCCGTCAGTGCCTGATTTTTCATCTTTGCCGCCGGCACCTATGCCTGCAGCTTCGCCTGCGATAGGGGCTGCCGTTTCTCCTGCTGAAATAGCTGGCACGCCACCGCCTCCGCCGGTGCCCGTGTTCGACCCCGGACAATATCGGATTCCTGGCCAATAAGCCGCACGATTGACTGTTGCTGTATACTGAATAACTATGGATAAAGGCGTTCTATTGATTGACAAGCCGGCCGGCCTGAC
>JAXDCN010000023.1:0-23958 GCA_034677945.1 Saccharimonadales bacterium (SeqCode) | reverse complement strand
GCTATGAAAGCTGACGACGGCGAGAAACCATTTAGTTTGGAAATTTGCGGCGGTCCGCACGTCAAACATACCGGTGAACTAGCTGAATCTGCCGACGGTGGAGGTAAAAAATTCAAAATTACCAAAGAAGAAGCCAGTTCGGCCGGCGTCCGCCGTATCAAAGCCGTCCTGGCCTGATAATAATTACTGTGAGCATAAGCTTGGTTGTTATATAATGGAATGTGCCTATGGTATTTGAAAAACTGAAAAAAATAGCCAAAGAAAACGCTGCTGACGATTACATCGTCGCGCTTGATATTGGCACGGAGTTCGTTAAAGCCTTGGTTGCGAAATTGGACGGTGACAAACTTAACATCGTCGGCGTAGGCCGTTGCCGCCAAGAATTCAGCGACATGAACTCCGGTGCGATCGCCGATATTTCCGGTGTGGTGCGAAATTGCGAACAAGCTTTGTCCGAAGCGGAAGACCAAGCTAAACTGCAGGCTAAACGTGTCGTAATCGGTATCGCCGGCGAACTAGTCAAAGGCGTGACCAATACCATCCGTTATCGACGCCCGCAACCGGAACGTCCGCTTAATGCTGCCGAAATGGAATTTATTATCGAAAAAGTCCAAGAACGCGCCCAGGGCAAAGCTCAAAAACAAATTGCCCTTGAGACCGGCAACGCCGATGTCGAGATAAAATTGGTCAACAGTGCGCTGGTCAGTATTCATATTGACGGTTATAAAGTCAGCAACCCGATAGGTTTCCAAGGTCATGACGTGGCGGTTCAAATATACACGGCATTCGCGCCGATGGTTCATATCGGAGCATTGGAACGAGTAGCCGAAGAGTTGTCGCTGGAATTATTAGCCGTCGCAGCCGAACCGTTTGCTGTCAGCCGCAGCGTACTTGGCAATGATGCCAATAGTAGCTTTACGGCGATTTTAGTAGACGTCGGCGGCGGCACGACCGATATTGCGGTCGTTAATGATGGCGGTGTCGAAGGCACGAAAATGTTCGGTATCGGCGGCCGCAGCTTTACGCGGACGATTGCCAGCGAGCTTGATTTATCATATGATGCCGCTGAAAAATTGAAAGTAAATATCGAACATAGCCAAATAAAACCTAGTGTCGTCAAAGACGTCAACGCGGCCATCGACAAAACCTTGGAAGTTTGGATTGCCGGAGTGGAACTAGCGCTTAGTGAGTTCGAATCGGCCGATCACTTGCCAAACCGTATCCTGCTTTGCGGCGGCGGCGCTAGTCTGAGTAGACTTGTCGATGCCTTGAAACAAAGCGATTGGCACAAAGACCTGCCGTTCACAAAAAAACCGACCGTTCATTACATTAAACCATCAGAGGTTGTCGGTATTACTGACACTACGGGCGCTGTATCAGACCACACTTTCATAACCGCCATGGGCCTTTTAAGGGTCGGTTATGACACGATGATTGGCAGCAGTGAAGGTGACACGATAAAAGATAAACTGAATCGGATTCTTAGAATATGAACAAAGACGTAATCTACATTGATGTCGAAGACGATATTACGGCGATTATCGGCAAAATCAAAGCCAGCCGTGAAAGAATCGTTGCCCTGGTCCCGCCTAAAAGAATCGGCGTTTTACAAAGTGCGGTCAATTTGAAACTGCTGGCCAGGATTGCTGAAAACAGCCACAAAAGATTAGTTATCGTTACCAATAACAAGGCATTGATCGCTCTGACGGCAGTATCAAAGATTCCGATTGCAAAAAACTTACAAAGCAAGCCTGAAATTGCCGAAATTGCCGCCCTTGAAGTCGACGACGGTGATGACGTTATAGAGGGGACCCAATTGCCTGTCGGCGAGCTAGCGAAAACTGCTGACATTAAACCCAAAGAAGAAGTCGAAGATGCCATCGAAACTATCAACATCGAGGAAGATGAGCCAAAATCAACCAAAGCCACCGTTTCAAAAAATAGTATAAAAGTGCCTGATTTCTCGAAATTTCGCAAAAAATTGTTCCTGGGCGGCGTGGCAGGAGTGCTGCTTGTCGCTTTTCTGGTGTGGGCTTTCGGATATGCTCCGGCTGCAACGATAATAGTAACGGCCAAAACGTCTGATGCCGTGGTAAGTAAGACGTTGATATTGGGCAGCCCGACGACGGCGACCGATGCAGCCAAGGATACTGTTCAAACTGTCGTTAAACAAATCAAAAAAGAGGTCAGCGTTGAATTTACGGCGACCGGCCAAAAGAATGTAGGCGATAAGGCAACCGGCACGTTGACTTTGTATAATTATACTTCCGAAGGGGACTCAGTTAGTATAGCTGCCGGAACAATATTTACTAAGGATGGTTACAGTTTCGTTACGACTCAAGCCGTTGATGTGCCCGCAACTACATATATTCATAACTACCCAGTGAACGTCGGAAATGTAGAAGTAAATATAACTGCTGCTAATCCAGGTACCGAATATAATTTGGATGAAGGCGATTTTAATTCAAGCATTAGCGGTGTAACGTCCTATGGCACTGCCACGAGCGGCGGCACGACAGAAATGACGACCGTCGTCAGTGCAACGGATATTCAAAAAGCCAGCCAAGCTTTGGCGGACTTGTCCAGCGAAAGTGTTAAACAGCAACTAACTAAGCAATTTACCGGTGGCGAATTCGTTATTGCCGATAGCTTTAACGTCGACCATGCTGCCGGAGTATCAGTCCCGGCCCTTGGCGCCGAAGCTACCGGAAAAGCTAAACTGACGTCCTTAACGACATTTACGATGACGGCCATCGCCAGATCGGAACTGGATGCTTACCTGAAATACGCCGTCGGCAAGCAGATAGATGATAATAAAAGTCAAATCGTATACAAAGACGGCATCGACAACGCCAAATTATCGGGATATTTAAAAGCTGATCAGGTGGCCACCGTCAATGTCAATGCCACCGGCAAAATCGGTCCGAATATCGACAAAAAGTCAATCAAGGAACAGGCTAAAGGTAAACGATACGGCGATGTTCAGACGATTATTGAAAGTATCAAAGACGTAACAAGTGTCGATATTAAGTACTCTTATTTCTGGGTGACAGCGGTGCCTAATGACATTAATAAAATCGACGTTCAGTTCGTAGTTCAAAATGTCTAAATCAACAAATATCGTATGTCTGGACGTGGGCGAAAAGCGCATCGGCGTGGCTGTTGGCGATAGCTCTATACGCATTGCTGTTCCCTATGAAACGGTCGAAGTCGATGGCGATGAAATACGGACGATAGCCGAAATCGTGACAAGGGAAAATACGGATATATTAGTAATCGGTTATCCGCGTAACCAAGCAGGCGAGCCGACTGCTCAAACAAAATACGTCGAAGAATTTGCTAACAAACTTACGGACATAGCTCCGAAAATCGTGTTTCAGGACGAGTCCTTAACCAGCGTAATCGCCGAAAAACGACTAGCCAGTTATAATCGGCCATATTCCAAGGCCGACATAGACGCCGAGGCCGCGGCAATTATTTTGCAAGATTATATCGAGGCAAATTATGCCTGAAGAATCCGTTAAAGAAGAGGCTAGACCTAAATTACAGCTTCAGCCGATTGACGGTCAACCAAGCGGTTTGACGAAAAAAACAAATATATTTTTGAAAAAGTATTTGCCTTGGATCGTGGTTGCTTTATCTTTATTGCTGATAATTGCCATAACAGGAGTTATTATTTGGTACAACAATCAACTTACGCCAGTTGGTAAAGACACTTCCGTTTACAAAAAAATTACTATCAAATCAGGCAGTACGCCAAGCGAAATCGGTATACAACTGGAAAAAAGTTCAATAATAAAAAGCGCCTTTGCTTTTGAAATATATGCACGTTTAAGTAAAGTCAACAATCTACTGAAAGCTGGTATTTATCGTCTGTCACCGTCTGAAACAACCCCGCAAATCGTTAAACATCTGACGGAAGGTTCATCGTTGGATAAGGTTAGTATTACATTCTATCCCGGTGCTACGCTAGTCGATAACACCGGCAGTTCAAAAAAGTATGATGTCACTACGGCTTTAAAAAAGGCGGGGTATTCAGATAAAGAGATTGAAGCGGCTTTGGAGTTAAAATACGATAAGTATACCAACACACTTTTTGCCGGCAAACCTGCCTCTTCTGATCTGGAGGGATATATTTACGGTGACACATATAATTTCAACACCGGAGTGACGGTCGAAGCAATTTTTGACCGTGTATTTGAGGCATTCTACTCGGTTATTATCGACAATGCTTTGATTCCGAAATTCAACAGTCAAGGGCTTAATTTATTTCAAGCAATAACACTCGCTTCGATTGTACAGCGCGAAGTATCAAGCTCCGAGGACCAAAAGAAGGTTGCTCAGGTATTCTTTACAAGAATGGAAATGGGGATGCCATTAGGGTCGGACCCGACGTATCAGTATATTGCTGATAAAACGGGCGTTGCGCGCGATACCAACTTGGATTCACCGTACAACACACGCCGTTACGTAGGTTTGCCCCCGGGACCGATATCATCGCCGGGGCTTACGGCTCTTTTGGCAGTGGCCGAGCCGGCAGACACGGACTATTTGTATTTCGTGGGGGGCGATGACGGAGTAACCCGCTTTGCGAAGACTTTTGCCGAACACGAAGCGAACATTGCTAATTATTGTATAGTCAATTGTGCTACGCCATAAATTGACACTAAATGCAATAGTTGGTACAATAATCATCAGCACATTAGTGATTTTATCTACTAGTTTGGCTTTATATAGCCTGATTTTGCGAGTAGTGGGGTTAAAATCATCAATGAGCTTGCCGACAAATGTCGTACGGGCGCTGAAACTTAGAACTAATATTAATTAATATAAAGGTCGACGTGTGCCCCGTTCTGTTGCGAGAAGTAAGACAGAGTAAGGTAAAGCCCTTGTAGTAATACAAGCGGCAGGAGAACGATTATTCGTAATCAGATTACTATGAGCAAGTCTCAGGTATCAACTGCTGCTAATGAACAGCAACCACCAGCTAAACGCCGTCAGAAATCGATGGCTAAAATCAAGCTTTCTACTATCGCTATATATATTGGCGTTTTTGCACTTGTAGTTACAGCCGTAACGGTTGGCTATCGTGAACCGAAGAAAACTTCGGCGACTTCGAGCGTTACGAATAGCAGCACGATTGCTGAAATCGATCAAACGTCCGTAGACAACATAGTGGCAACGACAGTTGCGGCCGATGTTGCTGAGACCACTAATCTGCCGATTGCCAACTCGGTTTCAAGCATGGCCGTGTCGGCGGTAGCAAAAAATGAATTCTTGCAATCCGATACTGCCAGCGTAACCAAACCTCAGATAATTGAATCCACTGAAGCCAACAGAAAAGTCATTAACTATACCGTCAAAGCAGAAGACACAATCGATAGTCTAGCTGCCAAATTCAATATTTCGAAACAAACTATCAAATGGGCTAATGATTTGACTTCGGATAACATCATAACCGATACAGTACTAAAAATATTACCTTTTGACGGCGTACTGTATAGTGTGAAAGACGGTGACACTATCGATTCGATTGCCAGTAAATATAAGGTCGATAAAAATCGCTTGGTGCTCAAAAACGACCTTGATGTCGGCGGGCTTACCCCCGGCACTCAAATTATTTTACCAAACGGCGTCTTGCCGACCGAAGAGCGCCCTGGTTATGTGGCGCCGGTTACGTATTTTGCGTATGCTGGTACTGGCGCAGGTTTTGGAGGAAGAACTTGGTATATCGCATCCGGAACCGGTCCTTGTCCTTCATATGCCTACGGAAACTGTACTTGTTACGCCTATAACAGGCGTGTGCAACTTGGATTGCCGGTCGGTACAAACTGGGGTAATGCCGGTTCTTGGGCTTGGTATGCAAGACAGGCTGGTTTGACCGTAAATGGTACCCCGACTATCGGTGCTGTCATTCAAGATTCAGGGCACGTCGCAATCGTCGAAAATGTTCTTGCTAACGGTGATTTGAGTATCAGCGAGATGAACGCCTATGTTTATGGGGGCGGATTCAATATCGTTTCCGGTCGTATCGTTCCTGCCGGCAACGTCGGCCAGTACCTGTACATCCACTAATCTTTAAATATAAAGTAAAATCGCCTCTGTTAATTCAGAGGCGATTTTGATATAATCATCCCTAATATGTTTGTCGATACCGCCAAAGTATTAATAGCAGCAGGCAAGGGCGGCGACGGAGCTGTCAGTTTTCGTCATGAGAAATTTGTCGACAAGGGCGGTCCAGACGGCGGCGACGGCGGCAACGGTGGTGACGTAATTTTCGTAGCGACTGACAACCTTAATACTTTAGTGGATTTTCGTTACAAGCCGGAACTCAAAG
This sequence comes from Saccharimonadales bacterium (SeqCode), assembly GCA_034677945.1. GTDB lineage: Bacteria > Patescibacteriota > Saccharimonadia > Saccharimonadales > Saccharimonadaceae > UBA1547. Next base: position 17,621 of record JAXDCN010000023.1, on the reverse strand, counting down.
GCGAACCGGGCGAGAACGGTTCAAAACGCGATCGCCACGGTGCATCCGGCGAACCGCTTTACGTTAAAGTTCCCGTCGGTACGATCGTACGACGAGGAGACGCAGTTGTTGCCGATTTGACCGAGTCCGGTCAAGAAGCGGTCGTCGCAAGGGGCGGCCGAGGTGGTTTTGGAAATGCTCATTTTAAAAGTTCGGTTCGTCAGACCCCGCGCATGGCTGAAAAAGGCGAACCGGGTGAGACATTCGAGGCGGAACTTGAGCTGAAATTACTGGCCGACGTCGGCCTGATAGGTTTTCCGAACGCCGGCAAATCAACATTCCTATCGGTCGTCAGTAATGCGCGCCCGGAAATCGCCGACTATGCATTCACGACACTTACTCCTAACCTAGGCGTAGCTGATATTGATGACGGCAGCCTACTGATCGCGGATATCCCGGGATTAATCGAAGGCGCCAGTAAAGGTAAAGGGTTAGGCACGGCATTTTTGCGCCACGTCGAACGGACGGCGGTGCTATTACACTTAATCGACGCCTATACGGACGATATTGCTGGTGCGTATCAGACTATCAGGTCTGAACTCGCCAGTTACAACGTTGACTTGACGGACCGTCCCGAAATTATCGCGATTACGAAAATCGAAGGGCTTGACGATGACATTATCAAGATGCAAGTTGATGCCGTGAAATCTGTCGCCGGTGATACGCCGGTATTCGCGATTTCATCGAGCGCCCACATCGGCTTGACCGAAGTGCTACGGGCGCTTCGTCAAAAAGTTATCGAAGCTCGTCAAGCAGATATTGCGCCGGAAGAAATAGCCCAGGAATACCAAACGATATCGCTTGGCAAAGAGCAGCTGGCCGAGTCTTGGAAAGTCGAAAAAATCGATGACGAAGGGGATGTATATTACCTGGTGACCGGTGAAAAGATAGAAAAATTTGCACTTCGTACTAATTTTGATAATTACGAGGGCGTCAATCGTCTGCGCGATATAATGAAAAAAATGGGCATAACACATGAATTGACCCGCAAGGGGGCAGTGGGCGAGAGTGTCATTCGTATCGCCGGCAATAACTTCACTTTTTTGGAACAATAAACGACCGCCAGCTTTGGGCAAGTCTACGCTATATTACACATTATGCCCGGCCGGGCATAATGTGTAATGAGTGTGTAATTATAGGGCTAGTTTGTTGTGATAGATTGTGACGGACATTTATAGATAAGATATAATAAGTTCAGATGGCAAAGACTTTATTCTTCTACGATTTAGAAACCAGTGGCTTGAACCCGCGCGAATCACGTATCATGCAATTTGCGGGTTTAAGAACAGATATGAATTTGAATCAGATCGGCGAGCCGGTCAACATGCTTGTCAAAATGACCGACGACGTATTACCTAGCCCCGAGGCGCTGATGGTTACGGGTATTACGCCGCAACGGACTGTCGAGGAAGGCTATAGCGAGGCCGAGTTCTGCCGAATATTATCGAACGATATATTCACGCCGGATACGGTCGTAATAGGCTTCAACAATATTCGATTTGACGATGAATTTATCCGCTATCTGTTTTGGCGAAATTTCTATGATCCTTATGAATGGAGTTGGAAAGACGGCCGGTCACGTTGGGATATATTGGACGTCGTCAGAATGACCAGGGCGCTAAGACCGGATGGTATAAAATGGCCGGTCGACGAAGACGGCAATCCGACAAACAGGCTAGAACTTATCAGCAGCGTTAATAATATCGGGCACTACAAAGCCCACGATGCTCTCAGCGACGTCGAAGCCCTGGTCTCGGTAACGAGGCTGATTCATGAAAAGCAGCCGCAACTTTTTGAATATCTATTCAAAATGCGCGACAAAAACGAGGTTAAAAAACTGGTTAACCTGGATGATAAAAAACCATTTGTTTATGTCAGCGGCAGATATGACACTATACACAATAAAGCGACCGTGGCCTTTCCGCTGACGGCCGGCAAGAACGGCAACGTCGTAGTCTATGACTTGCGTTATGACCCGACGCAGTTAATTGCCCTTAATTCCAAAGAGCTTGCCAAAAAACTATATGCCAGCTGGGACGAACGGCAAGCTGATGATTTCATCAAACTGCCTGTCAAAGAAATGCAATATAATCGCGCCCCGGCGGTCGCGCCGCTGGGGGTTTTGTCGCAAGAGGACGGCTGGAAAAGAATATCGCTTGATGAAGAAACCATAAACAAACATATGAAAATTCTATTGTCCGCCCCAGGTTTTGCCGAAAATATCAGGACGCTTTACGAAAACCATGAAGAATATAAAAAATCGCCCGATCCGGAAGCTAAATTATACGATGCGTTTTTGCCGGATATCGACAAGATGAGAACCGAAATGATCAGAAATGCTTCCGAACGCGAGCTTGTTGATTTAAACCCCGATTTCACCGACGAACGCCTGCCCGGGCTGTTGCTGCATTACAAAGCCCGGAATTATCCAAAAAGTCTCTCTCAGTCTGAAGCTGAATCTTGGGAAAAGTGGCGAGTCGAAAAAATCAAGGCAGCCTTGCCGTCGTTCGTTGATTCTTTGCAAAAGCTATCGGTAATATATACCGACGAGGCAAAATTATTCATGCTGAATGAATTGCATCTTTGGGCGGAAAGCATCTTGCCGGCTGAATAATTTATACGCGGCTAAGTCGTTTTGCTGGTAATTTGGCTTGAGTCAAGTATCTCAAACTGTATTTCTTGACAAAAGGATATGAAACCCGGGTGATGACTATAATCAAGAGGATTAGCATCAGGGCGAACATTTGGGAGGACGGGATTACGACGTCGGTGAATGGTACGGCGCCAATAAACAGAAAGATCATCAATTTATAGCCAATACCTAACGCATCAGCAATAATTATTGCGCTGGTGATGTTCAAAATGATGGCGATTGACTGTTTCATAATTCGCCATAATTATACTAAAATAAACTTACCCATACAATCATAAGCAGTATATGTCAAGGATAACTTTACGCTGTTATGTAAACGCATAAGCTTGCAAGATGCTTATTTTATGTCGTATATTAGACAGGTTATTTAGTTATACGGTTTTGGTTTATATCAAACCGTCGAATATATTTATGTTCCTTTATAACCTGATTTATTTTAAAGTAATCGGTTGATTATATTAATGCGATGTCGTTTTTTTATGAGTGTCTCAAAAATATTTAGAAGGTGGTGCTATTGTTATGGGAAAACTTGAAGAACTATCGTTAATTACCGGTGAACCGATTGAATATCTCGAAAATATTTTCGGGGTACCGGACCAGGAGCTTTGGCAAAGAATTGAAAGCGCTCAAAATTTGCAGCAAATCGACAGAGTGATTCGCTTGTCGAAAACCGGAAGCGAAGTATGTAATGCAGCGATTGCCAAGCGAAGCGCGATAATTTCGAGCATGGTTGAATCTGCAAATACTTTGTCGGAAATCAGCCACGTCGGATACGTTATTCGAATCTATGATGGCGAGCGCCAAAAAGCCAGTGACAAATGGAAGCGAAAATTTCTATCTGACCTGGAAGCGGCCGATGCACTGGAAGAAGTTTACGCCTTGAACGAATTAGAACCCAAAGGCCCAGGCTTACAGAGAGCCGTTCGGTCCAAGCACAAAAAGATTTCCTGGAGAGATTTTTTGTCAGCCGAAACTGCCGAAGATTACGCGAGGGTGTACAGATACGCCACGAACCGAGGTGACGTCAAGGACGAAGCGCTTAAAAACTACGATGTTTTGATGTTCAGAAGAATCGACGACCCGAATATTACTTTCGAAGAGCTAAGTAGTATCTCAAACACTGCCATTCCAGGCAGTAAAGCCAAGGTAAAAGCTACCATAAGGTGCAATGAGCGTCGTCAAAAAGAGCTCGCAAACCTGACCGTTGCGCATGATGGTGAGAATATTTATAAATTAACTCCCGATTCGGAAACGAAAAGATCAATCCTGCGCCGCATGTATGAACTTCTACCTACAGAATAAATCAGTCACAATATCTGCCGTGGATTAGTCCACGGCTTTTTCTTTTGTAATCACATAGGACTGGAAAAAAATGCCAAAATAGCGTATAATAATCTGGTTATGTCAGAGGTGATTAAAGTCGTCGGTGCTCGCGAGCACAACTTGAAAAACGTCAGCGTCGAAATTCCGCGTGATAAATTTGTCGTTATTACCGGTCTTTCCGGTTCAGGTAAGTCCAGCCTTGCTTTTGACACTATCTACGCCGAAGGGCAGCGTCGTTATGTCGAAAGCTTGTCCAGTTATGCCCGTCAATTCTTGGGTCTGATGGAAAAGCCGGATGTCGATTATATCGAGGGGCTTAGTCCGGCTATCAGTATCGATCAAAAATCGACCAGTCGAAATCCGCGCAGTACGGTCGCGACGGTGACCGAAATTTATGATTATCTGCGTTTATTATTTGCGCGTATCGGTATTCCGCACTGTCCGATATGTAACAAGCCTGTGACTCGCCGAACGTCCGAAACTATCATCGACGAAATCATGAAATTACCGGTGGAGTCGAAATTAATGATTTTAGCGCCAATCGTCAAAAGTAAAAAGGGTGAGTTCGCGCATATCCCCGAACAGTACAGCCGATTAGGGTTTGCCAGGGCCAGGGTTGATGGCATTATTTACGCTTTAGATGAATTCCCTGAACTTGATAAGAACTATAAACACGATATTGAAATCGTAATTGATCGAATCGTAATGTCAGCTGACGTTTTGGGACGGCTGACTCAGGACGTCGAGCAGGCGCTGGAAATTGCCGGCGGAATCGTCGAGATACTTAATGCAGACGACAATACTTTGAACGCTTACAGCCAAAGGTATGCCTGTTTGGATCACCCGAACGAGGAAATACCCGAACTAGAACCTAGGTTGTTCAGCTTTAATGCTCCGCAAGGCGCCTGCCCTGTATGTACCGGGCTTGGCAGCCGGTTGGAAATTGACCCTGATCTGGTTTTCAACCCAAATCTAACGATTGCCGAAGGTGCAATTCGGCCGTACAATCGTTTCAATAGTGACGCCTGGTACATGAAACGATTAGCTGAAGTGGCTGAATTCCATGGTTTTAGCGTCCGGACGCCGGTCAAGCAATTGTCGCCGGCGGATTTGAATAAAGTTTTGTATGGGACAGCCGATCAAAAATACTTATTTCATCTAAATGACGGTCGGGTATACGAATCGACTTACGAAGGTGTCATCCCTAATCTTGAGCGCCGCCACAAAGAAACGGACAGCGATTTTATTCGCCGTGACATCGAACGATTCATGCGTGAACGACAATGTTATACCTGTAAAGGCGCTCGTCTGAAACCGGTCGTCTTGGCGGTGACGGTTCATGGTTTGAATATCATGGACATATGCAACCTAGGGATTAATGACGCTTTGGATTTGTTCCAGAATAATCTGAAATTAAACGACCAGGAATTATTAATCGCGCAACAAATTATCAAAGAAATTATTGCTCGATTGAATTTCATGAATAACGTCGGTTTGAACTACCTTGAACTGGGGCGTGCTGCCAACACTTTGTCGGGCGGCGAGGCGCAACGAATCCGTTTGGCTACTCAGATAGGCTCCGGCTTGCAAGGTGTTCTTTACGTTTTAGATGAACCGTCAATTGGATTACACCAACGCGATAACAATCGCTTGATCGGGACTTTGAAACATTTGCGTGATTTGGGTAACACGGTCATTGTCGTCGAACATGACGCCGATACGATAAAAAGTGCCGATTTTTTGTTGGATATCGGTCCAGGCGCCGGAGTCGCCGGCGGCAATATAGTCGCATCGGGCACGCCTGATGAAGTCGCGGCTAATAAAGACAGTATAACCGGCCGATATCTGAGCGGTATCGAAAAAATTGATACGCCTAGGAAGCGCCGGCAAATAACCAAGGGCCGCGAAATTGTCGTCCGCGGCGCTCGCGAAAATAATCTAAAGAATATCGACGTCGCTTTTCCTTTGGGGGTTGTTACGGCTGTTACCGGTGTAAGCGGCAGCGGCAAATCGACGCTCGTAAATGACATTTTAGCCAAAGAATTGTCTGCCCGTTTACATCGTTCACACGCAGTGCCAGGCGCGCATGACAATGTCGAAAATGTCAATCTGTTAGACAAAGTAATTGTCATCGATCAGTCGGCTATTGGGCGTACGCCTCGTTCAAATCCAGCGACTTATACGGGCGTATTCACACAGATCAGGAATCTATTTGCCTCTACGCCGGAAGCTAATATCCGCGGTTATAAATCCGGCCGGTTTAGTTTTAACGTCAAGGGTGGTCGCTGTGAAAATTGCCAAGGAGACGGCGTTATCAAGATTGAAATGCATTTTTTGCCCGACGTATACGTGACTTGTGATGTATGCAAAGGCAAACGATATAACCGTGAAGCGCTTGAAATCAAGTATAAAGGTGCTTCGATTAGTGATGTGTTGGAAATGACGGTCGAACAGGCCGCAAAGTTTTTCGAAAACATCCCTGCGATTGCCAGAAAATTAGACACGTTAGTCGAAGCAGGCTTGGGCTATATACGCTTAGGGCAACCGGCCACGACATTCAGCGGCGGCGAAGCCCAGCGAATTAAACTGGCGACCGAATTGTCCAGGCGCGCGACCGGCAAGACTTTGTATATTCTGGATGAACCGACGACCGGACTGCACAGTGCCGATGTCAAACGGCTTTTGATTCTGTTACAGAAATTAGTCGAGGGCGGTAACAGCATGATAGTAATCGAACATAATTTGGATGTTATCAAAACCGCCGATTACGTAATCGATATGGGGCCTGAGGGCGGTTTGGGCGGCGGCATGATTATTGCCAAAGGTACGCCCGAAGAAGTTGCCGCGGTTAAAGAATCTTCAACCGGTCAATACCTTAGTAAAATGCTTTAATCCCCAAATTTACGCACGACTAATCTGTCGATGACGATAGCTATTGCTAGAATAATAAGTCCCAAACCTACTGAAGCGACAACATCCGTTACCCAGTGATACCCCAAATATAAGCGGCTGCTGGCGATAATCGCAATACCTAAAACGGTAGTAGAGCTGCATATAAAAAGCCTAAAGCCGGTAGGGCGGCGTGAACATACCAGGTAACTGATAACGAGCAACAGAACGACCGTTCCGATCGTATGACCGGACGGGAACGAATAATCGGTTTCAAAAGGTTTTATCATGTCCTTGATAGGCGGGCGTCCGTTACCGATAACTATTTTTAATATTATCGAAGTGGCCGCTGCCAAGCCGGTTGCACCGAACAAAAGCACCGGTCGCCAGATTTCACGGTTCAATAGCGCCCAAATCGCAGCCACGACACAAGTAAAGACTATTAATATCAACGGGCTGGCGGTCATCGTGATTAGTTTCATCATGTTTGTTATTTCGGGTTGGCGATTTTTGACGATCCAATCTAATACCGGCTGGTTGATCGCACCGATGCCAGAGTGGTCTTGCATGCCAATGAATGCGCAAACAAATACAGCCGTGCCTGCTAGTAAACAAAGAACCGCATAAATGTAACATCGCTTTGAGGTCCAGGCGGCCTTGAGCGGATTTTCGACTATAGAAAGCGACATACGTAGCTTGCCTTATTTCTTTTTCTTGCCGATTTTTCGCAGTTGGTCTTCGGCTGTTTTAAAGATAGCTTTTCTTTGGTCGCGGTCTTTTAACAGCTCATATACGGCCGGCATGATCGATGCAATCAAAATTAACGCGATAATCGGCAGCAGGACCATATCTACGTCGACTCCGATTTTCGTCAGCCATGCGCCTACGAAATAGCCGGTATAGGTAACGCCGGCAGTCCATAGTACGCCGCCGAGGATATTAAATAGCAAGAAAGTTTTATATTCCATCTTGGCAATCCCGGCAATTAACGGCACGAAAGTCCTTACTATTGGGACGAACCTAGCGATAATGATGGTTTTGCCGCCATACTTGTCATAAAATTCCTGGGCCTTTACGACATTTTCCTGACGGAATAGTAGCGAATCCGGTCTTTTGAATAATCGCGGGCCGATTTTTTTACCGAAGGCATAGCCTACGCTAGCACCCGTAACGGCGGCGATAAATAACAGCAATACAACCAAATTGATATCGAAATCGAGTTTTACGAGTTTTGTTCCTTGTACTAGGACGCCGGTAGTGAATAATATGCTGTCGCCGGGCAAAAAGAAGCCTATCAGCAATCCGTTCTCGGAAAAAATAATGATAATAACGATAATTAGTGCCGCCAGCGGCCCAAAATCAGCCGCAAACTGCATGAGGTCAAATCCAGGTATCATACCTAATTATTCTACCACGGAGCCGCTTCTAAATGTTATACTATTAGGTAGCAGTTACTAATAACGACTGAGATAGGATAGAGAGGTGAACGATATTTCATTGAAATTAAAAGAACGAACGGTGGTGGGTAAAAAAGTTGCTAAACTTCGCGAAGACGGATTCGTACCCAGTGTTGTTTATGGCGGAAAGTCAAAACCGATGGCTGCACAATCACCGTTGATCGAAACGACCAAAGCCGTACGAGCCGTGGGCAGGCATACGCCCATTAACCTGGTTATTGACGGCAAAAAGAAGCTTGCCATCATCAAAAGCATTGATTTTGATCCAGTAAAGCATGCCTTGCGTCATGTTTCTTTTCATACCATCAAACAGAACGACATCATCACTACCGAAGTCCCGATCGTGCTGGTTGGGCAAGGTGAAAGCAAGGCCGAAAGAGCCGGATTGGTAGTATTGCAGGCGCTGGACAGTATCGAAATCAAGGCGAAACCGGCCGATTTGCCAAAATCATTGGAATTATCGATATTGGATCTAACCGAAGTTGACGACAGGTTGATGGTCAGCGATATCAAGTTGCCGGAAGGCGTTGAGTTCGATGATATCGATCAGGATATGGAACTGGTCATCGCCAACGTTTATGAACCAAGTGCTTTGCAAGCTGCCAATGAAGCAGCCGGCGGCGAAGCCGAGGCAGAGGCCGAGGTTGAATCCGAGCATGGCAGCGAAGAGGCCGCATCCCAGGGCGAAGGTGAATCAAAACCGGCTGAAGCCGAAACTAACAAATAATCGGCTCTTAACTGGCGTTAATAGAAAACTCCGCGATACGCGGAGTTTTCTTATCCTTCGATGAAACCGCCGGACTGGTGTTGCCATAATTTGGCGTAAGTGCCATTATTTGCCAGTAGTTCATCGTGAGTACCTTGCTCGATAATTCTGCCGTCGTCTAGTACCACGATGCGGTCCAATCTGGAAATCGTTGACAGGCGGTGAGCTATTACTATGCTGGTGCGGTCTTTCATTAACTTGGTCAGGGCTTCTTGGATCAGTTTCTCGCTTTCGCTGTCCAGGGCCGAAGTAGCCTCGTCCAGTACCAATACTTTGGCATTTTTCAAAATTGCGCGGGCAATAGCTATGCGCTGACGTTGACCGCCGCTGAGTTTGACGCCTCTTTCGCCGACGACGGTTTCGAGACCTTTTTGTAATTTGCTAATGAATTCCAGAGCGTTAGCTTTTTCGGCAGCCTGCAGGATTTCTTGGTCGGTTGCGCCGGGTTTTCCGTAGGCGATATTTTCCCTCAGTGAACGATGGAATAATATCGGTTCCTGGGCCACAAAAGCGATAGCGCGGCGTAAATCTTTTTGCGTGACGGATGAAATGTCCTGACTGTCTATACTGATTCGTCCGCTTTCGATATCGCTGAACCTTAGCAGTAGCCTGGCCAAGCTAGTCTTGCCGGAGCCTGATTTGCCGACCAACCCGATATGTTCGCCGGCTTTAATCGTCAGCGAGAAATCATTGAATAAGGCTTCGTCATTTTCTTCATGCGTAAAGTTGACGTTGTTAAACTCGACCTTTCCATTTGAAACCTCAAAAACCGAAGGGTTCTCCGGGTCTTTGATTTCGATTTGTTGGTGAAGTGTCTCGACCATCGGGCTGGCATCGCCGACGATGCGGATATACGTCCTAGTGACGTTTGATACTTGCCATAATTGGTGTACCACGTCCATCGTGTAGACGAGTATCAAATATATCGAACCGACGCTTGCGACACGATTTTCAATGGCGATTATCGCTACTGCAAAGGCTAGAATTTTCATTGTCGACATAATCGTTCCGAATGTGCCGGTTAATATAAGGACGTATTTCATTTCTTTGAACATGGATTTGCGCCAGCTGTCTATTTTTTTCTGATAACTATTCAGCTCGGCTTTTTCGCCGGCAAAGGCCTTGACGGCTGATATATTGCCGATTACGTCAGCGAAATATGCGGTCATCGCACTCCATTTTCTGGAGTTGACTTCGCTGACAGGCGCAATGGCGTTTTGCGCTTTGATAATGATCAACACTGCAGCGACTGATAAGATTGAAAGCCCCAAGGCGTATTGCCACAAGATAAAACTAAGGGCAATACATACCGATATGACGGTAGCAGCAATTTGAACGGCATTGAACGTGATCATATCCCAAAAACGTTCGATCGAACCGTTCAGTTTGTTCGAATCGGACACTATACCGCCGCTCATGCGGTTGGCATGATAGCCTAGGCTTTTTCGGGTCAAGTAATCCAGCGTTCGTCTTGCTACCGTTGCTTGCATTTTACTTTCCGAGTAATATGCCATAGCTATGACGACACGATAACCCACGACTCCGGTCAAGAATTCGATTAAGGCGTATCCCGCCAGCAGGCTTATGCTGTTATTCAGCGTAACATTGCCGCCACTGATTTGATTAAGTAGTTTAGAAATGAAAAGCGGCGCGACAGCCGTCGATACGGCGGTAATAAGTGCCGAAATACCGACCATAGACCAGGTCAAAACCGGCGACAGTTTCCAGAGATCAAATAAATATTTGATCGTCTGCTTTGATGTAGTTTGACTTTTCATTTATATTCCTTTTTCGGTGCACCTTGAAAACGGTTTCCGCCGGACAACTTGCTTTCCGTATACATAGAGGATCCGTAACGGATCATAGTTACGAAAAATTATACAGTATAATAATACTTGATGCAAAGAGATAAACTTAAGTCGCTTCCGCTGTCGGCCGGCGTGTATTTTCATAAGGACAAAAACGGCGAAATCATATACGTCGGTAAAGCTGCCGTATTGAAGAACCGTGTCAGACAATATTTTCACAATACGCGTCAAATGGACGAAAAAACGCGGGCTTTGGTGGCTGAAATTGCCGATACCGATTGGGTCGAAACCGATAGTGAAATCGACGCTTTGTTTTTGGAAGCCGAGATGGTCAAACGATACATGCCGCGATATAACATATTGCTTAGGGATGATAAATCGCTTACTTTTGTTAGAATTGATATGAAAAACGATTGGCCTTACGTCAGTATTACTCGTCATCCTCTTGATGACGGCGCCGAGTATTTTGGGCCTTATTATAATGGCTTCGCCCTCAAGAAAGCGTTACGCTATTTGCGCAAAATATTTCCGTACTACACGAAAGCACGCAGCGGCGAACACGAGCCTGATTTGGATGCGCATCTGGGATTGTCTCCGGACGGCATGACCAGCGACGAATATAAAGTTAATTTACGAAAGTTGATCAGCTATATCAAAGGCAACCGAAGAGCCATTATGAATGAGCTTGAAGTTGAGATGAAAAATGTCGCCGACAATCATGACTTCGAAAGAGCGGCCCTGTTGCGTAACAAGCTTAATTATCTGCGCGAATTAAAAAAACGAATAATGTTTGGTGACAAGGAATTTCTAGATATCAGCAAAGACGCGGCATTAAATGATTTGACTGAGTTGTTCGGTTTGAAAAGCATTCCGGTACGCATCGAAGGTTATGATGTCTCGCATATCAGCGGAACGAACGTTGTCGCCAGTATGGTCGTATTTAGAAATGGCGTTAGCGATAGAGGGCAGTACCGAAAGTTCAAAATGAGAATTGAAAAAAACGATGATTTTAGAAATATGAAAGAGGTAATTTCAAGGCGCTTCAGCCAAAATAATCTAAAGAGCTGGGGAAAGCCCGATTTCGTTTTGATTGATGGTGGCAAAGGCCAGCTTGAAGCCGCTATGAATGCGCGTGATGAAAGAGGTCAAAACGACATTCCATTTGTCGCCCTTGCTAAAAAAGAAGAACAAATCATCGTCAAGGACATCGTGATAAACAGTAACAAATTAGTCAAACTTGACGGCCGTATGACATACTCGGGCACATTTACGGTCTTGGATTTGCCGAAATCCGCGCATATAATTAAACTTTTTCAACGTATCCGTGACGAATCGCATAGGTTTGCAGTTAGCTATCATTCGACGCTAAAACTAAAAAAACAGACATCGAGCCTGCTTGAAGAAATCCCTGGTATCGGCCCAAAAACCCGCTCGAAACTGATTAGGAAATTTGGTAGTATCCGCGGTCTCAAGCTTGCTTCCGAAGCTGAGATTGCGGCTATCGTCGGACCGGCCAAAACCCGGCTTGTCTTAACTTATATCAATGAACTATAATCTTAAGCATATGCGCAATGATAAATTCATCTTGAAAATAAACAATATAAAATCAGGTTTTACTATAGTGGAACTCATGATTGTTATCGTTATGATGACAATCATGGCGGCGATAACATATGTGACTTATGACAACTGGGAAAGAAATGCTATTACGACGCAAATCAAAAGTGATTTGAACGGCGCTTCTTCGGCGATGGAAAACGCCCGAAACTTTAGTGATAGCGGTTATCCTGAGGTTATTCCAACCACTTTTTCTAATAGCGAGGGGGTGTCGTTCTCTGGCGGAGGTAGTTTTGATGGTGAATCGTTCTGTATAAACGGCAGCAGTTCAAAAGACACTTCTATTAAGCACTACATAAGCTCATTTACAAGGGAGGCAACGGCTGGTGTCTGCGGAGGGCTGAGCCCTTTGTCTACGCCGACAATTGCAACAGGGTCTTCTCCACGACACATTATTATGCCCGTTGACGGTACTTCTTTATATGTTATTAATGAAGGGTCCAATACTATTTCCATGTATAGCCGAAATACTACCACTGGTGCGCTGACCGCCCTCGGCACTCCGACCATTGCAACCGGTTCTGCTCCAAGGGGAATAGCTATATCACCTGATGGCACTTCGGTTTACGCAACCAACTTTAGCTCCAATACTATTTCCATGTATAGCCGAAATACTACCACTGGTGCGCTGACCGCCCTCGGCACTCCGACCATTGCAACCGGGACTGGCCCCCGAGGTATTAATGTATCACCGGATGGAAGCTCGGTTTATGCTGTAGGTTACAGCTCCAATACTATTTCCATGTATAGCCGAAATACTACCACTGGTGCGCTGACCGCCCTCGGCACTCCGACCATTGCAACCGGAAGTAATCCTATGACGGTTGTAATATCACCGGACAATGAATCGGTTTATGCTACTAACTATGGTTCTGATACTATTTCCATGTATAGCCGAAATACTACCACTGGTGCGCTGACCACCCTCGGCACCCCGACCGTATCCACGTTAGACTGTCCTCATACGATCGTTGTATCATCTGATGGTACTTCGGTTTATGCTTCGAACTACTGCTCTACGAGCATTTCGCTTTACAGTCGTAACGCCTCCACTGGCATATTGAGTGCTTATACACCGGCAACAATTTCCGCAGGTACAGGCCCAGTGGGCGTGGGTATTACCGCTGACGGTGCTTCGGTGTACGTTGCTAATTATGGAGCTGCAAATATTGGCATGTATAGCCGGAATCATTAAATATTAGTATTATAGAAGAGTATCATGTTACAAAACCTATTAAACGACAAAAAGAAACTCACATACGCCATAGTTGCGGCAGTTCTGATAATTGCCGTTGTTGCGACTGGAACTTATTTTATAGTTAAGCATCTTAATGGAGATAAGTCTCAGACTACTTCCCAGCTCAAGGCTGATGCCGATACCCTCATGGACCAGGCAATGGAGGCAAAGAGGGGTAAGGACTACAGCAAGGCAACCGCACTTTTGCAGCAAGCTCGCGAAAAATATGTTGCCGCCGGCGATACGATGAATATCACCGATGTCGATGGCCAATTGGCTTTGATTAAATTTAAAACCGAAAACGCTAAATAGTTTAGTATACGAATAACGGCAAGCAGCATTAGCCCGACCCCCATATATGGTATAATTACAGTAGTCTTATGAACAAACATATAGCTATTTTTACTGTTAGGTGGTTGCTTAATTCGCTTGGGCTATGGGTAGCTGTCCAATTGCTTGGTACCGGTTATAAAGATTTCGAAGTGACTGCCGGAACCGCCGGATTTTTGATTGCCGGGCTAATTTTTTCACTTGTTAATGCAGTACTAAAGCCTTTTATTGTAATATTATCGCTGCCGGCAATACTGGTAACGCTAGGACTATTCATGTTAGTCGTAAACGGCCTGATGGTATACATTTCGCTTCAATTGACTCCGGGAATCAAAATGGATTTCTTTAACTCGATATTAGCCGGAATGATACTCAGTCTGGTAAACTATATAGTAAGCGCTACGTTAGTAGTTAAATCAGACAAGGTAATATAAGGGTAAACCAAGTGAATATAGATGATATTTTACAGATTACGACGGTCGTCTCGAGCATTTTGATGATTTTGACGATTTTACTGCAGCAACGCGGGGCGTCTTTGGGCGCCGGTTTCGGCAGCTCGGGCGAATTATATACGACTCGCCGTGGAATTGATAAAAGTCTTTACGATGCAACTATAGTCTTGGCGGTGATTTTCGTGCTATCTATACTGGCCGGGCTGATTTTGCCCGCTTCTCATTAGGCGGCGGTTTATGACTGATAATAACCGTGACAAATGGCATCGGTTACCTAAAGTAAGTATTGATAAAAAAGCCATCACGAAACACATGAAAAAAGTCGAGACTGCGACCACTCGGCATGCTCATAAATTCGTTATAAAAAGGTGGAATAATGTCCGGGAAGTCCAGCGCCACGTGGTTGGGTGGATATTGGTAATGGGCTTCCTGATAGCGGCTACAGGTTTACAATTGATGTGGAACCAGCAAAGTTACAAAACGACCGCACCGGCAGACGACGGAATCTATGCCGAGGCTGTTTTGGGCCCGGTTGATACACTTAACCCAATTTTTGCAAAATCGAGTGCCGAGCAATCGGCCAGTCATCTGATGTTTTCTCGTCTGCTTAAATACGACAAGACCGGGCACCTGAATAACGATATAGCCAAAGATATTAAAATAGACGTTTCCAACACGATATATACGGTCACGATTCGGCCTGACGTAAAGTGGCACGACGGCGTAGGTCTGACTGCCGATGATATTGCCTTTACTATCGATTTGATAAAGAATCCTAACGTGCGCTCGACAATTACCGGGTGGGACGACATCGGCGTAAAAGTGATTGACGACGGGACGATAGAGTTTACTCTGAAAGCGACTTATGCTGCTTTCGAACATGCTTTGACGTTTCCGATTTTGCCAAAACATATTCTTGGCGACATTACTCCAGCGAATATTCGTGAAAATGATTTCAGCCAGAATCCAATTGGCAGCGGACCTTTCAAATTTAGCTTTCTGCAGGATGTCGATATCAAGTCCGGCCGAAAAATAATTACCATGGATAGGAATCAGCGTTACTTCGGCGGCGTGGCGAAGCTGTCGCGGTTCCAATTGCACGTTTATGACACAACGGATGCTATTGATCACGCCTTGTCTCAAAGCGAAGTCAATGCGGCTGCCGATTTATTGCCGGCCAATATTAGCCATGTCGATATGAAACGTTATGCCGTCGTATCAAAACCAATCCAAAGCGGTACATATGCACTTATAAATGTCAGAAGCGTTGCGTTGAGCGATTTGATATTGCGTCAAGCATTAAGGTTAGCAGTCAATACGAAGGCGATCCTCGATAAATTGCCGGCCGGGACACCCATATTGGATTTACCGTTTACCGACGGTCAGTTGACTGGCGACGTGCCTAAAGCACCTGGCTATGATTTGACGGCTGCGAAAAAGTTACTTGAGGACAACGGATGGGTGTTAAATTCGCAAAACACCCGCGAAAAAGACGGCAAGGAATTAAAAATATCGGTTGTCACCATGAAGGACAGTGAGCTAGAGACTGTGCTGGAGGTTTTGGCCGGTCAATGGCGAGCCCTGGGGGTATCGGTCGAAACGAAAATCGTTGATCCTACGGACGTTACGCAAAATGTAGCTCAGACAATATTGCAGCCGCGAAGTTTTGACGTATTGCTTTACCGGTTGAATATAGGTGCCGATCCGGACGTGTATGCGTACTGGCATTCCTCGCAGATTTCCAGCCAGGGACTTAATTTTTCGAACTACTCGAACGTCGTCAGTGATGACGCGCTTGCGTCCGCCCGTGCGAGGGTTGAACCCGCCTTGCGCAACGCCAAGTACCTTACCTTTACCAAGCAATGGTTAGCAGACGTGCCGGCAATCGGCTTGTATCAACCTACGACCCAATATGTTCATAGCCGCAACGCGCGTTCCTTTGAAGGTTCGACCGTTTTGGTAACGGCAGATGACCGCTATAGCGATGTGCTTGATTGGTCGGTCGGAACAAAAACGGTGTATAAGACGCCGTAAATTAAACTCCACGGCCATGAGAGGACTATCGCTTCATCCGCTAAATAGCGGATTACGCTCCTCCACTAAGAATAGAAGTTAAGAGGACTTGGCCACCTCCGGCGGCCCCGAAAATTCACGACTGCAAGCACAGCTTGCATCGGAATATTTCCTTGCGGACCGCAGACGTTGCGGTCCTCACCTCCACGTCCTTGAGTGGAGGTCAAATTTCTATCACGTTACCATTTTAAAATAAGACCTGATGGTCTTATTTTAAAATGGTGCACCTATGCGACCTATCGTGGAACCAGATTGTCCCTAGCTTGCGATTGATGCAGTCGAAGCTAATCGATTTAGGCTTTGAGTATTATAACGGAAATATCGTTATAAGCGAAACAGAAACCGAGGGGAGTCAGTACCATGCTTAATCTTTTTACAAGGTCGCGCCCGTTTAGCTACGAAAGTACGGCACTCTACGACCAAAACACGTTCTATGCGGCGCTAGACCGTGATTTAAGCCGTTGCCAAAGCGAATTGGTGATAGAGAGCCCATTCATTACTGCTAGCCGCATGAACGTGCTCCTGCCCATTTTCGAAAAAATGCGCAGGCGTAATGTAAGAATCATCATCAATACACGTAACCCCCTTGAGCACGATGGGGATTATATTAGGCAGGCACAGGAATCGATAATACTATTGCAGAATATGGGCGTTAAGGTCTTATATACGACTAAGCACCACAGAAAGCTAGTTATTGTCGATCGTCGCGTAACCTATGAAGGTAGTCTTAATATACTATCGTTTACTGATAGTTGTGAGATAATGAGGAGAATCGTATCTGACGTGATTGCAAATGATTTATATAACTATTTGGGCTTACGCAGATATAACAAGGAGATGAAAAATGAGCGATTTTAAGCCATACGAAATGAATGAAGCCGATATCGATAAAACGATAGCGTACCTTAAGACTATCGATCCAGAACATGCCACGCCTGAAGATGCTATCGCCTATCTTGAATACTACCAGACGGTAA
>JAXDCN010000022.1:0-4307 GCA_034677945.1 Saccharimonadales bacterium (SeqCode) | reverse complement strand
ATGGTGGAGTATGGCGGAGTCGAACCGCCGGCCTCAGCAATGCGAATGCTGCGCTCTACCAACTGAGCTAATACCCCATGTGTATGTTAATCCTATTGTGAATGAACTTAACCTTGTGTGCAATAATTCAGTTGGTAGAGCGCCTGCGAAATTATGATCTTGCCGCCTACGGCTGGGCCAACTGAGCTAATACCCCATGTGTATATTATTAATTATAATCTATCAAACACTATAACACTGTTGATTGGGTAAATACCATAATACAATCGGCTGACGAACGTACAGGCTAGTGGTATTATCAAATGTAAGCATGAGCGCAAGTACAAATCGAAAATTTATCATTGACTCTTTGATACTACTTGTCTTAGTAGCTGTATTTCTTATGTATTCATTAATAAACGAGCCGCACGGGGCGGTCCATGTTATGAGGTCCGCAATCGATGATTGGATTCCCAGGTTGCCGGTTTTTTCCATAATTTATCTGGCATTTTTGCCGTGGGTTGCTTTGACGATAATGATTGCATGGTATAAAAAACGCGATTTTCGCCAATTGGCATTTTCGTTGATAATTATTAATTTGATTGCCTATGTAGTGTATTTTGTTTTTCAAACTCATGTACCGCGCGACCCGATAGTATCTAGTGATATTTTCTCAAGGATTTTGCAGTTCATTTACGATCATGACAGGCCGTATAATTGTTTCCCCAGTCTACACTCGGCAATGTCGGCTTCACTGGCAACATACTTCGTCATCAGAAAAAGCAAATGGGCATGGTTATCGGTAATTTTTGCCGCATTAATTGTTGCGTCGACTTTATTAATAAAGCAGCATTATATTGCTGATGCGCTGTCAGGCGTGATTCTAGGGTCCGGTACAACCTGGATTATTTTTCGAATATTCTCCAAAGGAAAAATTTGTTCTTCTTTTCGAGAAATTTATTCAAAATCAGCGCACTGATTACGAATGCGACCGTGAAACAAATTGCTCCGTAAAAACACGGTGTTAAAAAAGGGTTGACGCCTACGGCACAACCAATAGTGCAAGCACGTTTATTCAACCAATCGTTTAGTTCAATCCCGAAATTCGTCCAAGCGAATAAAGTTCCGAATAATAATACGCAAAATTCTGACCAGATTAATTTTTTCATGATACCTCCTAGGCTAATTTTACTAGTATGCGGCGCCGTAATCAAACCGCTTATTTTAAATAAAAAAATTCCCCGGCTGCCGCGAGGAAAGCCGGGGATAAGTACTTGAATATTGGGGTGTCTACAATTTGCAGAGTTTGTGTTTTTTTACGGATCCGTCGGATTGCTTTGTTTCGTAATACACGATTACCTTTCGAAGGTGTTTGTGGGCTTTGCAATGTTTACCTAGCTTTTCCCATTCGCCAAAGCTGCCCGATGGCCTAAATTGAGTACTGTCGAAACGATTTACTTTTATCGTCACGATTCCGACATCGTAAGACCATAGTAGAAATCGCTTCTTCTCGACAGTTTCGGAATATAGGATGCCGTCTTTCGTTAACATCTTTACCACCGCCCTTTCAATGTACTAATTATGTATTATATACTAATTTATAGGTAATTCAAATCAAAATATGACTAACCTAAGTTAGTCATATTATCTGGTCGGGATGACAAGACTTGGCCACGTTCCGCAGCCCCGAAACTTCGCGATTGGCAACACAGTTGCCATCGGAAGGTTTCCTTGCGGACCGCAGACTTGCGGTCCTCACTTCCGATCATATGTGGTCGGAAATCCTAGTCTAGTGATTCGTAGGCAATAGAAAGAAACCCTATTTACCTAGCCACTTTTTTCTTTCGGCAGTAAATGTATCACTGATATACTCAACGTCTATCTCGTTAAGTCGTTGAGCTTCACCGCGTAGCAAGTTGTTCATTATGTCGTGCGTATCTTTGATAGCTTCTCTTGATTCTTCGTCCATGTACCATACAACATTATGAAAGATTTCCAAATTCACCTTATTAAGAAAATTCTTCAAGTCATCAAACAGCCTTATATGGGCGTCTTCGCTTATCGGATCAACTAAGTTTAAGTCTATGCCCCCAGCATGTGCAAAGTGGCCCATTCTTAAATCAGTTAGACTTTTCAACGTATTCTCGTGGGTTTTCCGTAGAGCTTCTAGATTTTGACGATAATCAACTCCATTGACTTGTAACTTATTTACTAGCTTCTCTAAAGATTGTTTATCGTTGCTGCTGACTAGTGAATTTAAACCTATGGTATAGAACGATAGGGTAGATTCAAGTATTGGTGCAAAGAAGCCCCTAAGGGAATTGATGATTCTTGAGTATGCATTCGCTGTTTCTATATTAACGGCCTTGTTGAGATGCAGGTATATTTCTCGACGAACTAAATATGCGTTCTCAATATGGAAGAATTTCTCATTAATATCATCAATGAGTATATTAATTTTTTCGTAATCTTTCATCATATAGAATTTAGTATCGTCTATCTTCGTCTCTTTGTTTTTCGGCACGTATTTTATAATCTGCAAATAAATCTCTTAGGTCTGCATTTTCCCATTCATTACCACGAATCCGTAATTCATCGAAGTACGCGTCGGCAATTTCTACCGCACTGCCAAAATACTCAATTTCATCGTTACGTATGTCCTTAATAGCTTCTTTTTCAATGTCGGCCTGACGTAATTCACTTGCAAATACTGGAATAAATTGCCTTATTAGGGCATTTATATCATCCGACTTATACCCCACTTTTATTTTCTTTTCTAATAGACCGCTATCTATTATCTTATAACTTATATAAAGCCCTACTGCGTAATAATCTAAAAGTTTTTCAAAACGAGCTTGCTTTGTACTGCCTTTACCATTCATGCATTTAAGAATAGGCGTGTTTCTCTATTAGTGCAAGTGTGAGTTCAATCGAATAAATTCGAATGTGGTCGGGATGACAAGACTTGGCCACGTTCCGCAGCCCCGAAACTTCGCGATTGGCAACACAGTTGCCATCGGAAGGTTTCCTTGCGGACCGCAGACTTGCGGTCCTCACTTCCGACCTCTGAGGTCGCAGTTTAAAGTCTGTCTATTCGTGATTAATAGAAAAATCCTCAGACCAATAGGTCTAAGGATTTTTCTATGGTCGGGATGACAAGACTTGAACTTGCGACCTCACGGCCCCCAGCCGTGCGCGCTACCAACTGCGCCACATCCCGATTATTTAATGATACTACAATGGTAAAGTATTAGATAAGAGCGTATTAAAAATTAATTATTCCGGCATAAATGCCGGAATAATTAATTTGGTCGGGGTGAAAGGACTTGAACCTTCGACCTCACGCTCCCAAAGCGCGCGCGCTAGCCAACTGCGCCACACCCCGTCGTCGGAATCCGCCTTTTTGTTCGTTAACAAACAAGTTTGTTAATTTCACTTTTTGGCGGTTACTCCTCTCGAACTTTTAAACAGCAAGCTGGTTTAAAAGTTCGGTTTAGTAGTTTAATCACTGCTTAACAGTAGAGATTGTACTTCATTTTAGATAATTTTTCTAGTGGTATATGGTGTAATATTACTTGCCGGCTATGCAATAACAGGTTATTATAAGATTAATTGTCTATGTTAGGTATGATGTTCAATAAAGTAAAACGCTGTTTTAACGTGTCAAAGACCGACTGGTTGTTTATTGCAGCCGGTCTGGTGGTATTTGCCGTTATCACGTTTTGGACTATAACTAAATCCTCGATTTGGTTTGACGAGTCATTTGGCGCCTATATGATTCAATTTAATTTTATTGACATTGCCAGCTATACGGCGTCGGACGTGCATCCGCCACTGTATTATTGGCTGCTAAAGCTGTGGACGATGATATTCGGCAATACCGAAATCGGAATTCGCTCGATGAGCGTACTGTTTGGCGGTGTTTCTATCATATTTGGCTATCTGCTAACTCATCGTTTGTTCGGCAAAAAGGCTGCCCGAATCAGCCTGATTTTTATGGTTATTTCACCGATGCTTGTACGCTACGGCCAGGAGGCCCGCATGTATACGTTGGTTACCGCAATTGGCTTGGCTGCGACCTATGTATTGACGTTCGCAGTCGAAACCAAGAAAAAACTGCCTTGGGTTATATACGGAATATTGGTCAGCTTGGGAATGTGGACTCATTATTATTCAGCTATCGTTTGGATATCGCACTGGATATGGCGGGCAGACGTAGTCAGGCGTGTCGCAAAAAAAGGCAGGTTTATCAAGTCGTATTTTTCGAAGGAGTGGATTTTGGCCCATGCGGTGGCTATCGTGATTTTCTTGCCTTGGATATGGTTATT
>JAXDCN010000021.1:0-10058 GCA_034677945.1 Saccharimonadales bacterium (SeqCode) | reverse complement strand
GAACCATTCGTAAAAAATGATATCAAAATCGCCGTGCTGGGCGGCGGAACCGGCAGCTTCGTTATTCTTTCCGCTCTTAAAAAACACACCAAACAACTGGCGGCCATCGTCAACATGGTTGATGACGGCGGCAGTACCGGCGTACTTAGGGACGAACTGGGAACTTTGCCGCCGGGTGATGTGCGCAAATGTTTGGTAGCGCTAAGCGATTCGCCGAAAATCCGTGATCTATTCGATTACAGGTTCGAAGAGGGGACTTTTGGCGGGCATTCTTTTGGCAACATTCTGATTACGGCACTTGAAAAGACTACGGGCAGTTTTAACGAAGCCATCAAGACGGCCTCGGAAATTCTGCGTGTCAACGGCACCGTCATTCCTGCGACGCTGGATGATATCCGGCTGAAGATGGAATGGCCCGAAGCCAGTATTATCTTGCACGGCGAGCGGGTGATTGACGCTGATTATTTCAAGCATGATCCGCGCCGGGCGACGCTGTCGCTTGTGCCGTCGGCTACCGCCAACCCTATGGCTGTCGCTGCCATAAAACAGGCTGATATAGTTGTGATTTCGCCGGGTGACTTATATACGTCACTGGGACCGCTGCTAATTATCGACGGTATTGCCGACGCCTTGAAAAACACCAAAGCAACCTGCGTGTACGTTTCGAATCTGGTTACGAAACACGGCCAGACCGAAGGCTTTTCGATCAGCGATCACGCCAGAGAGATCGAGCGTTTCGTTGGCGCGCCGTTTTTGAATTACGTGCTTTATAACCGGCAAACTCCAAATAAAGAAATCGCCAAAAAATATCAAGCAGAAAACGCCTATCTGCTGGAAATCGATGAAGACAAACTGGACCAGGCTGCCTATACGGCGGTAGCGGGAAATTTTTTGGGCGAGATGGCCGAAACTAATAAATCCGATACGTTGCCGGTCACGCGCCAGTTGATTCGTCATGACGCCGAAGCTGTCGCTAATGCGTTAATCGAACTATACGACGGAGCGAACAAATAGGGCGGTTTGATATGCAAATCATCGACACTTTCTTTGCGTTGGATTTTGACAGATGCCTAGGGGACTACGAAGCTAGTGTTGACTTGACCAAACAATTGATCGACGAATTTACCTCTTTGGACGGTCGGACCTTCAGAAAATTACACGATCAGTCGACGGCTGTCAAAAAGACTTTTCATGTCATGGAATACCTGAGGGAAAATGAACCTGATATTGATTTGAATGCTTTCCATGCGGCCTACGTCGAGCGCGCCCGCAAAGATCCGTCTGCATTACTCGAACCTTGGGCCGATGATTTTTTAAAGTTTTTAAACGAGGCTGGCCATCATCATTGTATCGTCAGTTACGGCGACAAGGGCTGGCAGATAGCCAAAATCAACGGCGCTGGGCTTGATAACGTCGTCAAAGTGATAGTTACTAATGAATTCAAGGGCCAATATATCGCCGAATGGTTCGACGAAACTAGCGGTCATTTTATCGTTCCTGCCGAGTGCTTTGTTGACGGAACCGCCAAAAAAGCCCGTGAAGTCGTGTTGATGGACGACAAAGCCAAAGCCTTTAAAGGTTTGCATCGCAATGCCAGAGGCTATCTGTTACAGGATATATCGCGTTTGTACGCTTCTCCTAAATTGAAAATACCGTCTTCGGTCAAGCGCGTCAACCGTTTGGACCAGATTATCGAACACGAGTCCAAATTAGCCAACAATTCGAAAAACATAGCTTAAAATACAACATTAATATCAATTTAAATTCTTAAGTCGAATAACCCCTTAGAAGCGAGTACTTGTCCACAGAACTGTGAACAAGTGCGCTTCAAACTATAAAAATTGTCAAACTTTGGTATTGAAAGTGGGTAATAGCGGGTAGTATAGTTAGGTCAGTGGAAATAAGTGGGTAACACCACCACAAAACAAACACCACTAACATTAAAAAATAACCTAAGCGGAGCCGAAGAAGAAGCAAAAACATGGCGGGCATAGATTATTTCGAAAGGAAGCTTGATGACAAGCGCCGGTTAACAATTCCGGTTGAACTTCGAAATGAATTTGCTAGCGGTGTGGTGCTGACTCGCGGCTTTAATCAGTACTTGCACTTGTACCCGAAGCATATTTGGGACAGGGAAGTCGAAGCGGCACTTGGGGGCGATATTCTCGACGAGAAAATTGCTGATCTCAACGTGAAGTTCAGACGGGGCAAGACCGAGGCAGAGCTTGACCAAAAACAGGGTCGAGTGACAATCGAGCAGCATTTGCTTGATTATGCCGGAATCGGTAGAGAACTGATTGCGATAAGGGCTGGCGCATATTGGCGCATCACGGCGCCCGACGCTGACGTTTAGGCAGACGGCTCATCCGTTCTTTGACAATTTACGTATACATTCAGACAAAGACATGAAAACTCTCGAGATCAACTATCTGGTAGTTGGGCAGTGGGCTTCGGAACCACATTAAAAAATCCGCGTACCTACCTCAAAAACACACCTCCCAAAAAAACTCCACCTCACACATAAGTCTCTCAACCGAACATCTCTCCCGTGCATTGTGATTCGTTTTATGCGTTTCGCGCGGGCTATGTTTGGAAACTTATAAACAAAAACAAACACTTACAAAAACAAACAGCCTTTAACTACCAGTTAGGTGATCTCGAATCGTCCCCGTGCTATCATGGAGACGAATGAGTATAAAAGAACATCTTCCACAGAAATCTTTACATGCCCCAGTTTTACTTGAATCGGTTGTCGATACGCTAGGCCCTAAGAAGGACGAGAATTATCTTGATCTGACGGCGGGATACGGCGGACACGCCAGCCGAATTCTAGGCCAAACTGGTAATTATACCGAGTCCGTGTTGGTTGATCGCGACGATTACGCCATAGAGCGTTTGAAGCCGTTGTCAGACAAGGGGGCGAGGTTATTGCATACCGACTTTGTTACTGCCGCAAAGCAGCTAATCAAAGAAGGGTGCAAGTTTAGCATCGTACTGGTTGATTTGGGAGTGTCATCACCACAACTCGATCAGAATGAGCGAGGGTTTTCCTTTACAAATAGTGGCCCGCTAGATATGCGAATGGACCGACGCCAGGCTTTAAGCGCCCAAACGCTGGTTAATACCGCCTCGGCCGAGGAACTTGCGCGTATCATTACTCAGTACGGTGAAGAGCCGATTGGGTTCTCAAAGACGATTGCAAAAACTATCGTCGCAAACAGACCACTGTTCACAACGAGGGACCTAGCCGATCTGATCAAGAATGTATATCGTGGTAAATGGAAAAAAACCCATCCCGCCACTCGCACCTTTCAGGCACTGAGAATTGCCGTCAACGATGAGTTACGGCAGATCGAGGACCTGTTGCCGCTTTTGCCTGACCTGCTAAAACCGGGCGGGCGAGTCGGCATCATCAGCTTTCATAGCCTCGAAGACCGGTTGGTCAAGCGGTATCTAAAAGAGCAGTTTGCCGCCGGCTTCGAAGCTAGCTTGCTGCCTCTGCTGAAAAAACCGATAACAGGCAGCAAAAACGACGTTAACAACCCGCGTGCGCGCAGCAGCAAGTTCCGCGCCGCATTGAAAAAATAAATACAAACAACAAAAAGGAAGGGGCAAAACACCATGCCAATTCACATCCCGGTACAATACGCCGATACAGTCTCAAAAGTGACTGTACGTATTAAATAGCTTTCACGCCTCGCGCCGCCTTCGGTTGGGCGGGCGAGGCACCAGATAACAAAAATAAACAGAAATTCCACCACAAAAATGTATTCAAATCGCACTCAAAATTTCAGGAGTCGACGTCAGCAAAATTGGTCCCGTAATCAGAACACCGTTGCGTTCGTTTCGGCCATTAAACTTGGTCCTGTAACTCATACCGTGCTGGTTGCACTTATGATTACAATACTTGGCTTAATTTATTTGACACAGGCCACCAGGGTTACAAGTTATGATTACGCGACCGAGAGAATCGACAGTCAAATTGCGGAGCTGAACGCTCAAAAAAGTGATCTAGAGATCGAAAATGCCAGACTTACGGCGCTTGAAACCGTCAAGAACAGCAGCGTCGCATCGTCGATGACGACACCGGCTTCCACTCAATACGTCCAACAATAAAATTATGAATCTGGAACTACAAAAAGGCAGTCGTTCAAAAATCTTAGCGGCTATGGTGCTTGGCATTATGGCCGTCTTTATAATGCGATTGTTTTATTTGCAGATAATCCAGCACGGTCATTATGTTGATGCTGCCAAACAGGAACAGCTGAAGCGACTGACGATTCCGTCAAAGAGAGGCCTAATTTATGCGCTTGAAGGCGAGACGCCGGTTCCATTAGTTATGAACCAGACAGTGTACACGGTTTTTGCAGACCCGGCGGTAGTGAATGATGACGACAAGATCATCGAAGTTATCAGAAAGGTTGCCGGCGGAAATGCCAGATCGAATCTGCAATCGCTGTTAGATAAATCAGGCAGTCGCTATCAAATCCTTGCTACCCGGATTACCCGTTCGCAGGCCGATAAAATCAAAAAAGAGAACCTAAAAGGCATCGGCTTCCAGCAGGAATCACAAAGAGTATACCCGGAAGGAACATTGGCGGCTCAGACTTTGGGCTTCGTCGATTTCAGCGGCGCCGGCAAATATGGCGTAGAAAGCAAGTTGAATGACAGGTTGGTAGGTACCGACGGGTTATTGCAGTCGGTAACCGATGTCAGTTCGGTGCCGCTGACTATCGGCAATGACAATATCAATAAACCGGCAGTTGACGGCGATAACATCGTTCTTAGCATCGATAGGAGCGTTCAGTCGCACACCGAACAGGCTTTGGCGGACGGCTTAAAGCGTATCGGTGCCGATAGAGGCAGCGCCATCGTGATGGACCCTCAGACCGGCAGGATAATGGCGATGGCTAATTTGCCGACTTATAGCCCGGCGGAATTCAATAAAGTCCAAGACGCAGCGGTCTTTAATAACGGCGTCGTATCGACTCCGTATGAACCAGGGTCGGATATGAAAACTTTGACAATGGCGACCGGCATCGACAAAGGCGTCGTAACGCCGGAATCGACCTATGTAAACACTGACAGTATTCAGGTCGAGGACCGGACGATATCCAATGCGATTTTAGGTCATACCGGTACGATTACGTTCCAGACGGCTTTGTCTTGGTCGCTAAATACCGGATTCGTTACGGTTGCCGAACGGCTGGGGGACGGTACCCGCATCACACGGGCAGCCCGCGATACGATGTATGATTATTTTTATAACAAATTTCACTTGGGCCATGCGACAGGAGTCGAGTTAGCAGGGGAGGCTGACGGTACGATAATCCCGCCGACCTCAAACGAAGGTAATGCCGTCCGGTATTCGAATATGACATTTGGACAGGGCATGGACGTGACCATGATACAGGTAGCGGCGGCCTTTTGTTCGATCGTAAATGGCGGTAATTATTATAAACCGACCGTTTTAGCCGGCTTGATAGATAAAAACGGCAAATACGTCGAAAATAAAATTTCGGTGCCGACGACGTCGGTTTCAAAGTCGACCGCTGATCAGGTGCGCGAAATGACGCGCGTTGCCAGAACTCTGTTTACGCATAGAGGCGACAAAGAAGGCTATTATATAGGCGGTAAAACCGGCACCTCGCAAGTAGTCAAAAAAGGCGTTTATGCCGACGACGAAACGATTGGCACGTATTTGGGCTTTGGAGGTAGTGAAGAGACCTCCAGATATGTCATAATGATACAGGTATCCGGCGATCACAAGGAATTCGAAGGCGGACTCCACGCTATGCCGATATTCACGGATATTTCAAACTGGATGTTAGATTATTTAAAAATACAACCGAAAGGGTAATATATGAATAACGAATTGATCGGGCTGACGCATGAACTTACAATTTGCTTTATCTTGAGTGTCAGTACATTTATGTTAGCGATGCTGCTGACGCCGTTTTACACGTACTTTGCGTACAGATATAAGTTCT
This sequence comes from Saccharimonadales bacterium (SeqCode), assembly GCA_034677945.1. Classification (GTDB taxonomy): domain Bacteria; phylum Patescibacteriota; class Saccharimonadia; order Saccharimonadales; family Saccharimonadaceae; genus UBA1547. The sequence goes on along the minus strand of JAXDCN010000021.1, from coordinate 4,068 downwards.
GGAAGAAGCAACGCACGACCAGTACGGACGGCGAAAAGCTGGAAGTTTTCAACAAGCTGCATGCCGATAAATTCAAACGCAATATCCCGACCATGGCCGGAATCATATCGGTCGTGGCGATATCGACGATCACTTTTTCGCTTAATTTGGACAGGGGTCAGACTTGGTTGCCATTAGCGGCGCTGATTGGCGGGTCGCTGGTCGGTCTGCTAGATGACGTTATCAATATCAAGGGCCAGGGCAAAGGCGTGGCGGGTTTGCGTTCAGGCTTGAAATTCGCCATGATTATCGCCATCGGCTTGACGCTGGCTTGGTTTTTCTTTACAAAACTTGAAGCTTCTTCGATTCACATTCCTTTTGCCGGCGATTGGGAACTAGGTTGGGTCATGGTGCCGGTATTTGCCTTCGTCGTCGTAGCGACTAGTAACGCGGTCAATATCAGTGACGGTCTGGACGGTTTGGCGGGCGGTTTATTACTGATGAGTTATGGAGCTTTTGGTATTATCTCAATCTTTCAAGCACAATTTATCCTAGCGGGCTTTTGTTTCACGGTCGTAGGGGCGCTTTTAAGCTATCTGTGGTTCAATATTTACCCGGCTAGGTTCTTTATGGGTGATACCGGCAGTTTCGCTTTTGGCACCTCGCTGGGAGTAATCGCCATGCTGACGAACTCGCTGTTTTTGTTGCCGATTATCGGCATAGTATTCGTCGTTGAAGCCGGCTCGAGCCTGATCCAGATTACCAGCAAAAAATATTTCGGCCGTAAAGTATTTATTTCAGCCCCGGTTCATCAACACCTCGAAGCTATCGGCTGGCCGGAAACGAAGGTCACGATGAGATTCTGGATAATCGGTGCCGTAGCGGCCTTTGTCGGTATCCTATTAGCCCTAGCGGGGGGAAATATATAAAGTGACGGCCGCAGGACGTCAAAATACTATTTCGGCGCTTTCCGATGAAGCTCAGTTTTCGGATATGACGACGATTCGTCGCCACAGGCCGGACTACCTGATAGTGCTATATATGGGCCTTTTGATGATGCTAGGACTTATTATCATGTATGCTATCGGTCCGCAGCGGGCTAACGTGTTGAACAACGCTTACGGCAGCAATTACAGCGATTCGTATTTCTTTATCAAACAGGCAACCAGCTTGGTGATAGCCTTGTCGGCTTTTGCCCTGATGGCCTTCGTTCCGTACACGTGGATTACTAAACACTCCGGCAAATTGGTCCTATTCGCTTTAGGGGCCTGTGCCTTGCTGGCTGTCGCCGGTTGGACGCATTCAAACATCGCCCAGCAGACTCTAGGAGCGACACGCTGGTTTAATTTGGGTATATTGGGTAGTTTGCAGCCGTCAGAAATGTTGAAATTCGCCATACTTATTTTTACCTCCGGTTTTCTGGGCAGCAAGATAAGGCGGGACAAGCTTAACGATTTTGAAGAAACATTAGTCCCGCTGGCTGTCATCTTAGCAATTTCCATACTTTTTATAGTTATTATCCAAAAAGATTTAGGAACCGGTATCTCGCTTGTCAGCATCGTCATCGCGATGTTGTTCGTCGGCGGGCTGAACAAGCGCAACATGGGCATTTTGTTTATGGCACTGGCTGCTTGCGGGACGGTTTTTATCATGATGGCGCCGCACAGGATAGATCGAATATTGACGTATCTGAAGGGTGATACTACATCGGTAGACGACGACAGCAGTTATCAGGTCGAACACGCCAAGTTGGCGATCGGTTCAGGCGGCCTGTTTGGCGTCGGCATCGGCAATAGCGTCGAGGCGACCGGTTATTTACCCGAGGCAATCAACGACTCGGTTTTTGCGATCATGGGCGAGACATTCGGTTTTGTCGGCCTGGCGACGATTCTAACGTTGTTTACGGCTATTTTGTTGCGTCTGTTGCAAATAATGGACCATCTGGTTGATATCAGGCTCAAATTGCTGGCAGCCGGCGTTTTCGGTTGGTTCGGCGCCCATGTTATTCTGAATGTAGCGTCAATGATAGGAGTCTTTCCGTTGACCGGTATTACTTTACCGCTCCTAAGCTTTGGCGGCACCAGCATGTTGTTTATTACTGCGGCGCTTGGATTAATATTCCAGTTGTCGCATTATACGGTTCATTCATCAATATTAAAGGAGGCGCAAAATGAGAATTTTGGCAGTCGGCGGGGGATCAGGCGGTCACGTTACGCCGGTCGTAGCGGTTTTACGCGAGGTTAAAAAGATCCACCCCAGAGCGGAAATACGGTTTTGGTGCGATGGTAAATTTGCGCCTCAGGCCCGGGCGATAATGGGCGCCTTTGACCCGAAGGTTCCGGTACGAACGATAGTTGCTGGTAAATTACGCCGCTATCACCACCTTTCGATTGCGCGTCAGTTGTTTTGGCCGTCGCTTGTGCTTGCGAATATCCGCGATAGTTTTTTGGTCGGCGTTGGGTTTGCACAAAGCCTGTTCAAGTTGATAATTTGGCGTCCTGACGTGGTTTTTACCAAAGGCGGCTACGTCTGCCTGCCGGTAGGTATTGCCGCCCGAATGCTTGGTATTCCGTTAGTTATCCATGACTCCGATGCCCACCCGGGGCTGACGAATCGGATACTCGGAAAATGGGCTGATTTAATCGCGACCGGCGCGCCGCTTAAATATTATTCTTATCCGGCTGAGAAGACGCGTTATGTCGGCATACCGATATCGCCGGAATTCCGTAAATTGTCGGGTGAAGAGCGTCAAATTGCCAAAATTAAGTGGGGGATTAGCGTCGACTATCCGCTTGTCGTCGTGACCGGCGGGGGATTGGGCGCCAGCCGGATAAACGATGCGGTCGCCTTGGCCCTCGATGATTTATTAAAGCTTGGATCGGTAATTCTAGTTTCGGGAGTAGGGCAGTATGACGAATTAAGGTCGCTTGTACCGCCGAATAGCGATAGATTCCAGCTTCACAGCTTCGTTTCAAAAGATATGGCTTCGCTGCTAGGCGCAGCCGATGTCGTTGTCACCCGAGCTGGCGCTACGACGATACTTGAACTGGCAGCCCTTGAAAAACCGACCATATTGGTTCCAAATGCCAAACTTAGCGGCGGCCATCAGTTAAAGAACGCGGCCGTCTACAAAGAGGCGAATGCGGTCAAAGTTGTCGACGAGGATAAAATGGTTGAAAATCCCCAAGTGCTGACAGGGGCGGTTAGGGAAGTGTTGACAAATCCGCAACAGTCCGGCGAAATGGCTAAAGCCTTTGCTGCTTTCGCGCGTCCGAATGCCGCCCGGGATGTCGCCGATATGATTATCAATAGTGCAAAATAAGTAAATCCAGGCGATACTTATCAAAGCGTAAGTCATATATAATAAACATGAGCAATGAATCTGTTTAAGAAAAAACAAACCGATTTGCCTAGGCGAAGATTGGCTGCTGCCGATATTCCTGCGGCTTCTTCGAATGTCTTCAGGCGCAACCGGACACTGACCGGTACTACATCAAACCGTTTGGATTCCGCAAATGTCAAATCAGATCTTGAGTCGCCTAGGACACACGTCCATCATCTGTCAATCCAGCGCCGAAAGGTGTTCGGTATTTTGATGTTCGCGGTTGTCTCGGCTGCCTTATTATGGGCGCTAATCAGTAATTTCACCGCCTCGGTGTCGGTCGGAATATCGGATATGCCGACTGGCAGGTCATTTAATTCTGCGGCTTACGAAAAAGTTATCCAGCAATATCTGGGGGCTAACCCATTGAGTCGGTTGCGCCCGCTGATAGACGAAGCGGCCTTAACAGCGTATGTAACTGATAAATTGCCTGAAGTCGCAAAAATAGAACAGTTGAATAATATCGGTGTTGGAAAAACCGATTTTACCGTGACGATGCGGACGCCGGTAGCCGGCTGGCGGATAAATAACAAACAATACTACGTTGATTCCAATGGTATACCGTTCGAACAAAACTACTTTTCGGCCCCTGTCGTGCAGATTGTCGATAACAGCGGAGTGTCCCTGAAAGAGTCGGGGACTGCCATAGCAAGCAGGCGGTTTTTAAGCTTCGTAGGACGTGTAGTGTCATTATCCAAATCAAGCGG
>JAXDCN010000020.1:0-9301 GCA_034677945.1 Saccharimonadales bacterium (SeqCode) | reverse complement strand
TCCTTGACGGTCCGAGCGGCAATGCCGGTGCGGCCCAAACTGCGCCAGCCCCGAAAAGCGCTGCCAAAAAGACCCAAGACGTCGTCATCGAAGACATTGACGACAAACCAATAGATTTAAGTGAAATCCCATTCTAATAAAGAGGACAATTTAATTATGACAAGCAAACGATTCAAAAAAGACACGCCCGTATATTTTGACTACAAAGACGTCAAAACCCTGCAGCGTTACATCGACGTATACGGCCAAATCAAGCAAATCGGCAAGACCGGCCTGAGCGCCAGGCAGCAACGCCAACTGGCAGTTGCCATTAAGCGTGCTCGTCACTTAGCGCTGTTACCGTTCGCAATTCAAGGATAGTTTAATATGGCTTATCAACCAACAGACCTCAAAAAAGGCGTCGTCGTTCAAATTGACGGCAAGCCCTTCAAAGTTGTCGAATATAACCAAAAAGTCGTCGGCCGCGGCGGCAGTATTGTCAACGTCAAAGTCAAAAACTTGATTGACGGCAGCGTCATCCCTAAAACATTTAAAGGACAGGAAAAGATCGAACCGGCCGAAGTGACCAATCAGACCGTCCAATACCTGTATTCGGATAACAGCGGCTTTTACTTTATGGACCCGGACACGTTCGAACAATTCCAGATACCGGCTGACGTCGTCGAAAGTGCCGCTGATTACCTGAAAGAAGGCGACAACCTGACTTTACAATTATTCAACGACCGCGTCATCAACGTCGAGTTGCCGAAAAACCTGTATTTGACAGTTACTTATGCCGAAGACGTCACTAAAGGCGACACCACCAGCAGTGTTCTGAAGGACGCCACTCTTGAAACCGGTCTGGTAGTCAAAGTTCCGGCCTTCATCAAAACCGGCGATGTCATATCGGTCGATACCGCGACCGGTGAATATCGCGAACGCAAAAAGGGATAACCCGGCATGCAAAAAGAACGGCTTGACGTAGTGCTGACTCAGCGCAAATTAACGGCCAGCCGTTCTCAGGCGGAGAGTTGGATTCGCTTGGGCAAAGTGACCGTTAATAACCGGGTGATATCTAAACCCGGCTATTTTGTTAGCGCCGACGCCGATATCATGCTGCTGGCCGAGGCCCAATATGTCAGCCGGGCTGGTTTGAAACTGGCCTCTGTCGCGGACGCCTTGGGGCTTGATTTTGCAGGCAAGACTGTGCTGGATGTCGGCAGCAGTACGGGAGGGTTTACTGATTACGCGCTGCAACACGGTGCAAGCAAGGTCTATGCCGTAGATGTAGGCACTGATCAACTGCATCCGTCCTTGCACGGCGATCAACGTATCGAATTGCACGAAAAAACCGATATACGCGACTTCCATTTGGATGATAAACCAGATATCGTCCTGATCGACGTCTCGTTTATTTCTTTGCGTCAAATCCTGCCGCATATCCATGATAATCTGGCGGGCAAAAATACTGCCGTAGTTGCCATGGTTAAACCGCAATTTGAAGCCGGTAAAGACCAGACCAGCAGGGGAGTCATTAAAAACGACGCCGTGCGCCGTAAAGTATTGAAGGATTTCGAGGAGTGGTCGCGCCGCTATTTCCTAATCCAAAACAAACGCGACAGCGAAGTCGCTGGCGCCAAAGGCAACCGCGAACGCTTCTATCTGTTGAAACCTTTTTAGACATATACTTGCTCACCTTTTAGACGACGGTTTCTTGGGGCGATTGCCTTAACCGATATTGACAAAACATGGATTATGTAGTATAATTCAGATATATCTAGACGAGGTTTAGATAAATTGATCTTTAAGGAGTTGGGAATAGTGAGTGAAGCCCCTTCAAGGGAGAAACTCGAACTTATCAGAAAGAAATTTGGAGAATCCGAGTCTATAGTATTTATTACTCGACCGTTCAATTGCTTTCAATACCGAAAGGTAAATCTTGGCGGTGAATCTGGGAGAATAGTAGTATATTTCAAGGAACTTCTGGTTTCTTTGGACATCGACCCCGATATGCTTGGCGAGGTATACGCATCAACCAATGAATATTACCTTGACAAGTATAGATCAGCTGACAAAAGAGAGTTCGACGATTTGCCGCCTATTCCTCTGAACACCGATGCGTTCGCGGTATTATCAAAAATGATTGGCAAGGCCATCGTAGTTATGCGTGAGGACCCTACGCCATACGGTTTTCCGTACTCGAGTTTCACAGTCTACCCATCGGGTAGAGTAACTCACTCCGACGAAGACTAAACAATATCCCTGCAGTATTTGTATACATATACAATAGCTGCAGGGTATTTAATTTGAGCAATAACAAGGTGTAGATTATAGGCATTATCACTTGCTCGCGAATATCTGATGAGAATAAGGCAGATATCCGACGAATAGTAGTATATTTGTTTTTAAATACCTATAATCTACGATTAATATATTAATTAAAACTTAAGCATTAATCAATTTTATAATCATTTTTTGCTGACATTGAAACGGAATTCGACGACGTCGCCTGGTCGCATGACATAATCACGTCCTTCGGTACGGATTTTGCCGGCAGAACGGGCGGCGGTTTCGGAACCTGCGGTAACCAAGTCGTCGTAATCGACGATTTGAGCGGCGATAAAGCCCTTTTCGAAATCGGTATGTATGACGCCGGCGGCTTGCGGGGCGGTCGAGCCTTTATGAATCGTCCAGGCGCGGACTTCTTTGGGTCCGGCGGTCAGGTAACTTTGCAGTCCCAGAATGTCGTAGGCAGCGTGGATCAGCTGCATCAGCCCGGTTTCCTTGACGCCGTAGCTTTCCAGCAATTCTTTCGAATCTTCAGGCGTCAAAGCCTTCAATTCATCCTCCAGTTTGGCGCACACAAATATTGTTCGATTTGGTGCGACCAGGTTTTTCAGGGCGGTCTTTTTATCTTCGCTAACCAAGGTTTCCTCGTCAACGTTAAAAGCGTAAATCACCGGTTTAGCGGTCAGCAGATGCAGATCGGCGATGTATTCCAATTTTAAATCGGTCACTTGGGAAAGGGGCGTACCGTCGTTTAATTTGGCTAGCAGCTCTTCCAGGTAGTCGGCAATAGCTTTCAGTTTGGGCTGGCCCTTGGCATCTTTTATAGCTTTGGGCAGTCGGGACTCGATAGTTTGGATATCAGCTAGAATCAGTTCGGTATTGATTATATCGATATCTTCTTTGGGATCGATTCTGTCCGAAACGTGAACGACGTTGTCGTCGTGAAAGGCGCGGACGATGTGTACGATAGCGTCGCACTGGCGGATATTGGCCAGGAATTTGTTGCCCAGGCCTTCGCCCTTACTGGCGCCAGCCACTAGTCCGGCGATGTCGACGAAAGTTACGGTCGCCGGTATTATTTTGGACGTATCATACATCTTGGCTAGCACGGCCAGGCGTTCGTCAGGGACGGGGACGATACCGGTATTCGGTTCGATAGTAGCGAACGGGTAATTAGCCGCCAGAATGTCATTATTGGTCAGGGCGTTGAACAGGGTAGACTTGCCGACATTAGGCAAGCCGACGATGCCGATAGAAAGACTCATACGTATATTTTAACAGAGGTGATTAAAAAGTGGAATGTTACAATATATGTATGAAGCAAAGTATTACTATTACATTGAACGCGTGGATCATATGTGGAGTTTTATTATTGGCGAATTTAATAACTATCGGTTTGTGGCGGCCTTGGAGCGGTGTCGCATCAAACGCCCGCACCATCGTAATCACCGGCACGTCGACTATCGAATCCGAACCCGATCAATATGTTTTCACTCCTTATTATCAAAAGGACGGCACTGACAAGGCCGCCGTCAACACGGAATTTAGTAATTTATCCAAAACTATCGTCGCGAAACTGAAAGCTTTGGGATTAAAGGACTCGGCTATAAAGGTTGATGTAAATCTTTATGATTATGGGGTATACGGCAGCATTAGTAGCAGCGAGCCGGAAAGCAACGCCGTCGCTACTATGACCTTGACTATCACCGTGCGCGACAAGGATTTAGCCCAGGAAGTTCAGGATTATCTGGTCACGACACTGCCGTCCGGTTCGATAACGCCGCAGATTTCTTTTTCCTCGGCTAAACAAAAAGTATTAGAGACCCAGGCCCGTAACGAGGCGCTAAAAGACGCCAAGTCCAAAGCCGAAGCCAGCGTCAAAGAATTGGGCGCAAGGCTTGGCCGGGTAGTAGCGGTCAGCGACATTACTTCCGGCGGCATAACGCCGATGCCGTGGATGGTTAAATCAGGCGAAGCGGTTAGCAACTCATCGAACGGCTCGGATACTTCGACGTCGTACGCAATTCAACCGGGACTCAATAACTTTGACTTTCAAATCCAAGTAACCTACGAAATCAACTGACGCGCGCGGCGAACGGTAGCCAGCTGCATGGATTGGCTATCTGGTAAAGATAGAGTTAATTTATGATTATGGCTGGCATATAAATATGCTATTATTGTTAGCAAGATAAGCATAAGGAAAATTAGTTGTGGGTGATTCGAACGCAAAGAAAAATATAATTAAATCCTTTGCAAAAAAATTGAAATCCGTAAAGAAGAAATGGCTTGTCATTGCGGCAATTTCAACCGTCGTTGTAGGTGCTGGGGTATGGTGGCTGATAGCCAATACCTCGATATGGCAGAACTTTGGCGCCACAAAAGACTCCAGGTTGACGACAGCCAAGAAAAAAGCGACCGATTTGGATAACAAAGCCGGTGCTTCACCGTCGAAAGAGGTGTTGTCCGATACTCAGGACGAGCTGGCCGATTTGGCCAAGAGCGCTTCCAGTAAGGAAGAAAAACAAGTCTATCTGCTGAAATCGATACAATTATATATAAATGACAAAGATTTTGATTCGGCTTTGACGGTCTCTGAAGAATTGGACGATACTAATCCTTCGGCAATGACAGCGGCTAATATAGCTATGGCCTATATGGGACTGGGTGACTACCGAAATGCTGCTGATTATTATCAGCTAGCGGCAGATCGAAGCGAAAAAACGACCGATCCGACCGTCCGCAGCCCATATAACGACTACATGATATTAAAGCGTCAAGCCGAGGCGTTGATAAAATGAGGGCTAAACTTCTAATCGGTTTTATATTTCCGCTCGCTGTATTTATTGGCGGGGCAGTAATATATACGAACGTGTTTGCCGCTAGCGGAACATGTTATTTTTCGGGAGCTACCTGTAGCGCCGGTGACGCGGCGAACCCATACGGGTTTTATGGCACCAACGACGTTTTTTCCGGCAGGGATACAAATGGTAACGGTCAAGCAATCGACTCGAGTGTCAATTCACCGGCCGCATTTGTTAATTTTGTAGAAGATAGATTGGGCGGTGGCGCCCAGGATAAAACCGGCGCGGAATTTACGATTGCCCAGTTGATAGGCAAGACAACCAGACCGACCTCGGCCGACATCACTGATTTTGAAGCGCGCATGAGCCAGCCAGGCATAACAGTCGAACAGGTCACGGCGTATCCGGACGTTACGTCTTGGTATGATCCATCGAACAATGATGACTTCTATGACGTTCACGTACAGCAGCCCCGGATAGTTGTCGAGATTCGTTATAACGGCGTAATATATGCCCAGATAGAAACTTTATGCGGCAACATGATTGCCGGCGCCCTGCCTCTGCCTACACCTACACCTACGCCCACGCCGACACCGACACCAAGGCCGACCGCTAATGCGTGCCGACCGATACAGGTGACTGTCAGACCGCACAGCGGTTATAACGGCGGCGGCAATACATATTATCCGTCAATCGTAGTGACCGTAAAAAATCGTGCCACAAGCGATCCACCGGTCACGTTAGGTACGGTTAGGCGTAATGCTGTAACATATGATATTACTACCAGATGTACGACCGGTGATATATGGGACGTTTATATTGATATAGGCGGTCATTATGACGATTGGGATGAAACCTGCAGTACTGATGACGACGGGAATGAAGACTGTGATCGGTTCGGTGTTGATTACAATGACCCGTCGAATTCGGTATATACATCAGTCGGTCCTTGCTATGACTATCTATTGAATACGTCGATTGTTAAAAGATACGATTCTTATCAAGCCGAGGTTAATTCGGTGATTTATATCAAGCCGCAGTTGCAGTCTGACGCTTGGACTAAATATTACTATAATTTTTCCCCATTATATTTCTGGAATACCTATCAGACTCATACAAAAAACCGGCCGGCTCAGTGGCAAGTTAGCGAATTGATTTACTATAACGGTGTAATCCCTACTAACACAAGCAATTATATTCCGTCGCCACAACCGCCATGTACTTTTTATCACCCCAATGTTTGCATAAACCTGAAAAGCGGCCAAAATACGATATTCAACATATTATACGGTATAGTAAGCGGCCAACCTCCAGTGGTTAGCGGCTCGGACCCTTGGGCGGGTACTGTTAGCAATTATATTCCCGTCACTATCGGTGACTACCCGGCAGGTACTAAGATTTGCTTTGCGTTCTCGGTCCAGGCGCGTTCAAGTGATGAAGATCTGTGGGAGCACTCAGCATTATATTCGCCGGACAAGTGCGTGATAATAGTCAAGAAACCTAAAGTTCAGATCTGGGGTGGTGATTTGTCGGTCGGTAAATCGTTTACCGCTACGCCGAATGACTATAAGTCGGTCGTTGCTACGACAACTTCTGACAAGGTATTTAATGGCGGTCCGCTAACTAGGTTCGGCAGTTGGTCCGAATATGGTATATTTGCCAACGGTACGATTATCGGTATGGCTTCGGGCTCGGCTTTTTCGGGTACGGGGCTTGTCAATAGTACGGTATGCAAGTACAGCACGCTCAGTTTCGTGAACGTTCCCAATGGCGGAACATCGTGCACCGGAGATATTGGGACTATAGGTAACTATACGAACACGCAAACCATCCCGAATGTTGCGAAAGCCTTTCCGGTCTTAAGTACGACGCCGCACTTGTCATCGATATCTAGCTTCAATGACCTCCAGGGTGTTTATACGACGAGCGGCAATATATCTATCGCCGGAGGTAATATCAAGAAAGGCCAATGGATCGTAATCAATGCTCCCTCGGCCAATGTGACTATAAACGGTAATATTAACTATACGAACGGTACTCTGAAGGCTGTCAATGATATCCCGCAGCTGGTCATTATCGCTAATAACATAATAATCAACGACAGTGTCACTAATGTAGACGCGTGGCTTGTTGCCAGCGGTAGTAGCGGTATCATCAAAACTTGCAGCAGCGGCGCAAGCGGCACATACGGCAGTTACCGCTTGACGACTAATATTTGCAGTATGCCATTGGTAGTCAATGGGCCTGTTATGGCCAAAGAACTATGGCTGTATCGTACGGGCGGATCGGGCGTCGGGGCCGATCATAGCGGTGATCCGGCCGAGACCTTCAATCTTAGGGCTGACGCTTACTTGTGGTCATATGCTAGGGCTACCGGCAGCGGACGCGTCCAAACTGTCTATACGACAGAGATGCCGCCTAGGTTATAATATTTAATTTCTGCTTGCTTTTAATGCTAGTGCTTATGTATAATTAGTGACAATATGGCATTACTAAAGGGATTGGGCGACTTTTTTGCGCTGGACATAGGCACCAACGCTGTTCGGGTAGTGCAACTCACTCCATCTGGCCCAGACAGTTGGAACCTGTTACATTACGGTTATGCCCCAACTGACGAAAAGATTACCAACAGTGACTCTGGCGAGGGTATGCGCCGATTGGGTGAAGTAATCAAAACCGCCGTCGGCCAAAGCGGCATCAAATTGAAAAATGTGGCCATCGGGCTGCCGTCCGGCAAGACATTTACGACGGTTATCGATGTTCCGACCATGAGTAAAGCCGAATTAAGAAGCACTATCAAATACCAGATTGAACAATATATCCCAATGGCCATGGACAAGACCAAGATTGACTGGGCGCTTTTGGGTCAATCGCTTCATGATCCCAAACAACAAGAGGTATTAATAGCCAGTACGGCTAACGATTACGCCGAGGAACGACTTGAATTCATCGAAAGTCTTGGCTTTAACGTCATTGCCGCTGAACCTGATCCCATCGCGATGGTCAGGTCGCTTTTGCCATCTAGTATCCAGGACGCACGGCTGATTATCGATATGGGTGAAAAAGCGTCCGACTTGGCGATTACATATGGTGACAGCCCGCGGCTGGTGCGTAATATACCAACGGGGTTGAAATCGCTCGTCAAGGCCGCCGCCCAAAATTTGAACGTACAGGACGACCAGGCAAGGCAATTTATATTGAAATTTGGCTTGGCGCCCGATAGGTTGGAAGGCCAAGTATACCGTGCCGTTGATAACACGCTCGACACTTTTTCTACCGAACTGGTCAAATCCATCAAGTTCTTCCAAACCCGTTATCCGAATATTGCGGTAGGCGGCATATTACTATCCGGTTTTTCGGCTATGATTCCGCAATTCGGCGAATATATTACCGCCAAAACCGGTATTGCTTCGAGTATTGCTAATCCGTGGCAAAGAGTTCGCGTTGCTCAATCCGACCAACAACAGCTTGGCGCTGTAGCTTCAGAATTCGCAACTGTTATCGGTCTGGCACAAAGAAGGAACGAACCATGATAGAAGTTAATCTAGTTCCGGACGTCAAGCAAGAGCTAATCGAAGCTCAGCGTATACGGTCGATGGTTATAGTTGGGTCCATTTTTGTAGGTTTGGCATCGATATCAATCGTGGCGTTACTACTGTTTTATATATTCGTTATACAAAACGTTCGCGGCGGGATGGCAGATAGTGCCATCAAAGAGGGAAGCCAGAAACTTGCACAAGTAACGGATCTTTCAAAAACACTTACCATTCAAAACCAACTTACTCAAATTGCGGCTCTGAATGATAAAAAAGAGATTACATCAAGGATCTTTGACGCATTGTTAAAGATAGCACCTCCTTCACCGAATGAAATTCAGATATCGATCTTGAAAATAGACACCAGCACGAACCTGGTAACGATTGATGGCCAGGCCCGAGGCAGTTACGCCGCGCTTGAGGTTTTCAAAAAGACTATCGCTGGCGCGATGGTGAATTACTCCACTTCTATTGGCGATAAGCTTGAAGAACAGGACGCTGTGATACTTGCATCAAATATCAGTACAAGTAATACCAGTTTCGGCGATGATTCGTCGGGCGAAAAAGTACTTAGGTTTACTATCAGCTTTGTCTGCGCTACGGAGCTATTCGCATCGTCTTCGAAGAACGTGTCCGTGTCCGTAAAGGGCGAGAAGAACGCCACCGATTCATACCTTGGAGTCCCAAAGACCATAT
>JAXDCN010000019.1:0-8934 GCA_034677945.1 Saccharimonadales bacterium (SeqCode) | reverse complement strand
TTTATCAATTTGGTCTTGAACCAATTGTCGACTTTCTTGTCATCCCAGCGGTCGGTCTTTTCCCAGATGTCTTTCGGTTGTAACGCCGTCATCATTACTTCCTGGCCGCCGACGGCATTCATCTCTTCGCGAACGATATTCTTGATTTTCTCTAACACGCGCAAACCCAGCGGCAAATACGCATAAACACCGGCCAATTCCTTATGGATAAAACCGGCGCGAATCAACAGCTGGGCATTTTTTGCCACTTCGTCAGATGGGACGGTCTTGCTGGTTTTAGAAATTAATTTCGTAACACGCATATTATCCTCCCAGTGTAGTCAATAATATCGGATTAATAAAGAGTATATAAAAAGCGATACCGTTCTTGGTCATATGCAATAATACCGGCGCCCACAAACTGCCAGTCGATTCCCTGAGCGTACAAAGAATGATACTTAGCGCGAATGTATCGACCATCAGGTTCGGGTTACCGTGCAATATCCCGAAAAGAAGACTTGTCACCAGTGCCGACGCCCAAGTCGGAAATGAATTTCGCAATTTTCCGTACATATAACCCCTGAATAACGTTTCTTCGGCAACCGGCGCGATTACTACCAAGGTAAAAAATGCCAAAAAATATTCAAAGTTTTTTGATAATTGTTCGAAACCGACGTCCTGTACCTGGTCGAGATCGAAACCAGGCCAAATTTTACTAGCCAGCAGTATTAAAAGCGAAGATAAAATCAAATATATAACAAAAGCTGCAGGAGTGACGAAAATATCGGTCCACGTCGGAAGCCCCTTAAACCCTAAATCAGCTAGGCTGACCCGGCGATTTTTTGCTAACCAAGGTATACCGATAACCAGTCCAAGCGAGACAATATACAAAAACGCGGCGAACGTCGAATTTAGAACCGCTTCGTTCATCGACCCTAACGGTACGCCAAAAAAAACCAGTAATCTAGCCAAGCCGGTTACTAAAAACGCGGCCGTAAAAAACCCTGCTGCAACCCATGCGGGTATAATGACAAGTTTCCACAATTTAGAATAACTTCGCGACATCGGCTATAGTCACCAATAGTATTAATCCCATCAGGAATGAAAAACCGAATGCCTGGATTTTTTCTTCTAATTCTTTCGATAAATTTTTCTTCGATAGTCTGAACAGCGCCGTCGTCAACCATCTGCCGCCGTCAAGCGCCGGTATCGGCAAGACATTCATGACCGCCAAAGTCAAAGATATAATAGCCGTTAAAAATACCAGTTGCGTCGCGCCGGCTTTTTGAGCGGCCGGGAATATTGTGCCCAGTATGCCGATTGGTCCGGCTACGCTATCACCCACCGTCTTCAGGTCCGAGGACGCCTTGGCACGTATATCGGCGCTGGGGTTCACCAGTGAAACCAATCCGTTGAATAAATTGCCGACAACATCACCGATACCCTGTAACGTTACCCACGTAAACTGCACTGAAGTGGCGACACCAACTATCGGCGCTGACCAAGTCGTCTTGATCATATCGCGCTGGCCCAGACCTGCTCCAAAGATTCCCGTTTTTACGTCCGTGCCCAAAGTGACCTGCACTTTGTTTTCGACGCCTTCGCGGCTATAGATGACGCTAACCGTCTTGCCGGCGTTTTGTCTGGAAATCTGGATCAGACTGTCGACTGTCGGCACCTCTTTACCGTCAAATCGCAAGATAATATCACCTGTTTGGATGCCGGCTTGCTCGGCCGCGTGATCTTTTACTAGGGATGTAATTTCGACTGGCTGATGAATGATTCTGGTGTCGCCTGGAATCGTAAACTGATCGGATAATATTTTCGGCAACCCCGTCAAAGCTAATGCCGTAATCAGCATGGCGGCTATCAACCAGTTGACTGCCACGCCGGCTAATAATATCTTGGTTTTTCGCCAGAAAGTCGCAGCCCCATAATCGCCTTTCTTATCGGCCGCATCGTGTTCGCCCTGTAATTTTACGAATCCGCCTAACGGCAACCAGTTGAGCGAAAGTAACACGCCGTTTTTCAGTTTCTTTTTCCAGGCACGCGGCGGCAAACCGATACCGAATTCTTCGACTACTACGCCGTTGCGAATTGCAGCGATGGCATGGCCAAGCTCGTGTGCTACGACCAACAACACTAGTATGACAAGACCGACGATGACTCCGAAAGCTATTTCCATTTATTTCCCAAAGCGCCTTGAGCGTTTATTATACTCATTTATTATATCGGTTACGTCTTGTTTTGTCATGTCAGGAAACAATTTATCTATGAATAACATTTCGCTATAGGCCGCCCGCCAAAGCATGAAGTTAGATATCCTTTGTTCTCCGCTGGTTCGAACGATCAAATCGACCGGCGGAATTTCAGGCGCATACAAGTTATTCTCAATTGTCTCGGCGGTAATTTCATCAGCCGGAATTCCGGATTGAACAATTTTTTTAACCGCATCGACTATCTCCTGTTGGCCACCGTAGTTGAAGCATATCGCCAATGTGCCGGCCGTATTATTTGCCGTCCTGGCCTCCGCTTCATCAATCGCTTTCAGGATTTTGTCACTAACCCCCTCGCGCGAACCCAGAACTTTCAGCCTGATGTTATTTTCTTCAAATAAATGCAGATCAGCGGTCAACAACTTTAGTACCAAGCTCATCAATTTACTTACTTCATCTTGGCTGCGTTTCCAATTCTCGGTACTGAAAATATATGCTGACATATATTTCACGCCGGCTTCAAGCGTCGCCTTGGCAACGTCTTGGATCGCGTTATATCCGGCCATATGGCCTTCATACGCCGGCAGGCCGTGCTTCTTAGCCCAACGTCGATTACCATCGACTACATAGCCAATGTGTGTCGGAACGTTCAATTCAGTCATCAGATAGTTAGAATCTCTTTCTCTTTTACTTTATAGATTTCGTCGACTTTGATATTGACTCCGGTCATAGCCGAATCAATAAGTTTTTCGGCCCGCTTAGCGTCGTCTTCGGACAGCTCACGAGCTTCTTTCTTGCGCTTTATTTCTTTAAGCGCGTCTTGACGGACATTGCGCAAAGCTATCCTGGTGTCTTCGACTTTTTCGCCCGTCTGCTTGACCAGCAGTTTGCGACGTTCTTCTGTCAGCGGCGGAACAGGTACACGGATCAATCGCCCGTCATCGCTTGGGTTCAATCCTAGGCTTTGGTCACTGCGAATGGCCGCGCTGATAGCTTGGATATTATTATTATCAAACGGCGAAATCAACAGCATCTGGGCTTCCGGAGCGGTAATGTTGGCTACCTGATTTAACGGCAGCGATGTGCCGTAAACTTCGACCTTGACGCTATCCAACTGACCCGGGTGAGCCCGGCCGGTGCGTACCTTTTTTAATTCTTCTTCAAAGTGAGCAATCGCTTGCTCGAATCTTGTCTCGTATGGTTTTGTATCAAACATCGTAAAGTATATTATAGCTAAATCGACCACCACACACCAGATTATTAATAATTAACACCTACGGTCACCTATTGAAAATATTTGATTTCAATCTATAATTAACCTTAAGTATTTTTAAAAGAGGCCCTAAAAACATGGATGACGACCAATTGATGGTGTTGGCTGAAAAATTCGTTGAAATCAAAGTGCCATTCGCCGACTCCGATTATAAAAAAGAGCTGGCCGGTGAACTTAGAACAAAAATGGAAGAAATCATCAACCTAGAACTGTTATCCAATATGACACCAGAACAAGCCGAAGATTATCAAAACCTGCTTGAATCTAACAACCCGACTGACGACGCAATTCTTTCATACATAAACAAATGCGGTATTAACATCGATAATTTAACGGCGGCGGCACTGACGAAGTTTCGCGTGGCATATCTGGGAGCCTAATAATGAATAACGGTCCGGAATCACAAAAACAAGAAGCCCAGCCAAGCACCGTCGTCGAAAGCCGACCGGTAATTTCAAGTGAAATACTGGCCGATGCCATGAAATCAATCGACAACGGCACGGCAACCGACGAGCAAAAAGTCTTGATTGAAGGATATAAAGCCGGCGCCATAGCTACCGACAAAGCCATCGAAAATCACTACCCCTCTGGCACCGATCTTATGGCTATGACACAAAGAAGGATCGAGCGCCAGCAGGATGATATCGCGACGGCCGAAATGTGGGGACAAGACGCCTCTAAACAAAGACAAGAACTTCAAGGCGATCTTGATATGAAAGATTATTTGAATACGCGTGATTCTAAGGACGAGGCCGGCAATATTATTCCCGGAACACCAAAGCCACCAGAACCAGTGGCCGAAAACGAACCCGAGCCCTCAGAGGCTAATCCCGAAAAACCTTTCGAAAACATGTCTATCGATAACCTTCTGCAAGCATGGGCTGATGCCGAAGACAACAGTGATAATAACGCCTCAAAAAAAGTTCAGGACGAATTACAGGACCGTTTGTTGAGACAAACCAATATGAGCGAAGATTACAAAGTCCATTTGATTGACGTGTTGCACTCAGAAATGATGAAAAAACGACAGTCCCCTACGCCCACCGTAACCGAGCCCGAAATAAAAGCCGACGACAAAGTCGAACTGCCCAAAGAGACAGTGCCAGGCTTTGCCAAACAACCAGAAAAAACCGAGCCCGAGGTTACAGTTGAGCAACCGTCCGAACCCGCACCGGCTGCGAATCAAAATGAAGAATATGATCCTCATGGACTTATTGAAGCTAGTTGGACACTACTCAACCCGGAATCTGCGGCGGATGAACAAACGACAGCCAAGGGCGAAAGCCAAGCGGCAGATATCGAACAGATTGACAAAATAGAAAACCAGGAAGTTCCCGAGCCAAATCCGCTTGGAGCCAATCCAGACGTTGCAGTCACGGAACAGACCCCCTCAGCCGAAGCTACCGTGCCGGCCGCCGCCGAACAACAACCGCAGGAAAAACCCGAGACTGCCGCACCTGCCGAGTCAGAGCCAACCCCGGCCGCGCCCGAACCAGATGCCAACGAACAAGTTACGCCTGCTGAAACAGTGCCGGAAAGTGAAAAACAGCCGACTGACTCCGCGAAGGAACAAAACGGAGCCGAGCAGCCGCAATCGATACCGGCTGTCGAATCCGACGAAAGCCAGACCGAAACGCCTACTACCGAAACGGACGAACAGTTCAGATTCACGGCCGCCGTCGGTAAAAACAGTTTAGCGGAACTGGTCCACACGGCCATGGAAATCGCCGACAAAGATCAGCGCGAACGCGCCAGCGGTATTCGCGGCATTCTGCAAAAAGTAGCCGGCGCAATCAAGTATAGTTCACTATTCAAACAAGAAACACAAAGAAAACGCTCCGAAGAGCTGATGTTCAAAGCTCTGAACAAGATGGAAGAGACCGGTAAAAATTCGCTGACATTGGAACAATGGCGCGACGTTTTAAGCAACGAGGGTATCACATTCACTTCCGATCAGGAAACTGCATTTTTGACCAGTATTTCCGAACACTTGTTCACTGACTCCGAGGGTTTTGCACTGCACGGCAAAGGCGGCGAAGACGAGCCGCAAGAAATTACAGCACTTCGGTCTAATTTGAAAAGGACCGTTCTGGATTTCGTCGTCGCCGAAGGCGCCGAAGGTCTCAGTGACGAAGAGCGGGCTAATTTGTTCAAACAATACACTAACGACATATCAACCCACGTGAATTCGTTCATGAACTTTAACCCTAGCTTTAAAAAGGAAGACATCGAAGTATATGCTGACAATGCCAAGCAATTGTTGGAACGAAGTTTAGCGACCTATCGTCACGACGATGGCAAGGACAGACTTGACGCCCTGCTTAACGGCATGCGTATCGATGTCGGTCAGCGACAACTTGGCGC
Organism: Saccharimonadales bacterium (SeqCode); assembly: GCA_034677945.1. GTDB lineage: Bacteria > Patescibacteriota > Saccharimonadia > Saccharimonadales > Saccharimonadaceae > UBA1547. The sequence goes on along the minus strand of JAXDCN010000019.1, from coordinate 3,102 downwards.
CTACAATAATCTGAATACCGAACACGTCGAACGAACCTTGGCACTTGCCAAAACGCATCGCGTCGGAACGGCTATCGGCAAAGCTTCGTTCGTCGTATCTACTTGGGTAAGTGCCGGCGCGCTATCAAGCGGACTCGCTACTTGGTCAGCACAAACCGTGTCAAGCCGCGGAGTTAAAATCACGGGATTGACCGTCGGTAGCCTAGCCGGCCCGGCAGGCGCAGTAGCAGGATTGGCAGCCGGCACAGGGCTAGCTGCAGCCTGGGGTAGAATGCTTGGCCGTCGTCGCGCCAGCGAGAACGCCGATTTAGCCGCGACAAGCGTCGCCTACGCTGGCGACCGCGAATTAAATAAAGGGCTTGATAAACTAGCGCCGCATGCATTGTATCTCCAAAGCGCCAATGATGCCCTAAGCCAATTCACAGTACTAAAACCTGGCGTTGCTGCCGATAAAGCTGAACTGAGCGATTATATACTAAGAACCGACCTTACGGCCGATGAACTGAAGAAGGCTGTCGAAACGGTAGCTACAATCCAAGCCAGGCTCGATGTCGAGGTCGAATATAATAGCAAGTCTCAGACAATCGCTGAACAGGAACGAAACCGCAGCAAACTTGCAAAGATACTTGAGACTCAAAGTGATCCCGATGCCCGCGCACTTAACTTGTTTGTCGCCGAAAACAGTAATACATACCTGACTGAACGCAATAAAATGATCTGGGGGCTGCGTACTGTTGGCCAAGGTTTGGTAAATAACTATGGTCAGAATCAGATAGAAATTCTAGGAGCCCAAGGCGCCGACGACGTTACGGTCGAAAAATATCTAGCTGCTAACTTGACCGAACAAAAACAGGCTACGGTTGAAGAGCTTGAGAGTTACCAAGACCGAGTCCAAGCCGAAATAAAAAAGGCTGGGCGTAAAGGTGCCGCGATCTCAGGGCTAGCTTTCCTTGGCATCGGCGGTATATTCGCCGGAGCAAACGAACTGATCACCAACGGCAAAGCCGATGCCCTGTTGAACATTTTCAGCAACCAAAAAACCGGCGGCGAAAACTTGATTGCGCCGTTGCCTGGCAGCAGCGTCAAAGGTACTAACACCGAAATATTTTCAACCCAAAACTTTGGCAAATCCGGCGTCGAAATCAAAGGTAACGAAGCCGTATTCACCAACTACAAGGGCGAACAAATCAGCGCCGCTTTGGATTCTAATGGCCAATTATCAGCCGCAGATATATCCAATCTTAAAAGCAAAGGTATCGAGGTTAACCAGGTCGTTAATTACGGCGCCCGAGGCACCATAGAAACCAATCAGGCTTTAATGCAAATGGGCGGCAAAAAACTCAACATTTCCGATTGGCTCGATAACGGTACTAACGCCCCCAACGGCACGGAACTTGGCGCCAACATCAACAAGCTACCTGACGGCACGATCGAACTGACACAAAGCGGCGGCGTTGCCAGTAGCGAAGGCATGAGCATCGATATCATCAACGCGGCCAAAAGCGGCAAAGTATTCGCCCGCGTCATGTCCGGCGACACCGCGATAACGATTCCGGGGACCGTACAAGGTGACACCGTCGTGGCGACGATCAAACCTGGGGATGCGGCATATTCCCTGTTTTCTAGCGGCGAACACCCTAAAGTCCTGACCGACAACTGGGGATGGTCATACGGTGATGCGAATAGCGGCGACGGCATATCGATATCAACCGTAATTGGCGAAGGCAATGAAAATATTTCGACCGTCATTCCGCCAAGCACGAAAATAAATATCGAAAATATAATCGTGCCCGAAACCGGCCCAGCCGCCCATGAAGGCAGTACAATTTTCACTGGCCCCGCAGTGCCCCCGGGGACACAATCAATCCTAGGCGACCGCCAAACTGAAAATAATCCGGATCGAGACACCGAACAAACTCCAGAGACTACGCCAGCACCAGAGCCAGCACCAGCCCCCGCGCCCAACCCCGCTCCGGTCTCTAGCCCGGCACCATCAGCCGAAAGACGAGTCGAAACAGCTCCAACAATCGCTCCATCAGCAGACGGTCAGCCTATACCGACTTTGAACGTCGTACGAATCGAACCGAATGGCAATTATAAAGTTCTCATGGGAGACGGCGAAATCGCCACTTACCCTAGTATGCCGATGAAGAAATTGCTGGCCGCAAGAAAAGTCAAACTTAACATGTTGTCACAGCAAAAAAACGCCGCTTAACTAATACAAATTTAAACGAGCCTGACTAGTCGGGCTCGTTTAAATTTTGGTCATTATGCAAATAATTATTCGCTGACGCCTAATTCAAGTCGTTTGAACTGACGAATAATCAGATTCTCGCCTGTTTTGGCGATGTTTTCTTTGACGAAATCAGCCACGGTCTGCTTTTCGTTTTTGATAAACGTTTGATTCATCAGAACTTTTTCGTCGAAATATTTCTTGACTTGGCCATCGACAATCTTTTCAGCGACAGCTGCTGGTTTACCTTCGGCTTTGACGCGCTCTTCGGCTTCCTTGCGGACGCGCTTCATTTCGTCAGCCGGAATGTCGGCTTCCGAAACGTACTGCGGTGACATCGATGCGATCTGCAAAGCAATTTCATGAGCAAACGATTTAAAATTGTCAGTCCGGGCCACGAAATCAGTTTCACAGTTGACCTCGACGATGACGCCGATGCGTCCGCCGTGAACGTAACCGTCGATAATACCTTCGCGAGCTTCGCGCTCACCTTTTTTTTCGGCCTTAGTTATACCTTTTTTACGAAGTACCTCTAGGGCTTTGTCAAAATCACCTTTCGCTTCGACCAAAGCGGCTTTCGCATCGGTCAACCCGATACCGGAAAGTTCCTTCAGTTTTTTGATATCTTCGATTGAAACGCCCATCGCTTATTTCTCCTTTTTGGCAGCTACTTTTACTTCGTCCGACTTTTCAATTGGCTTTGCAGCAACAGCACCCTTGGATACTGCCGCACGGACATAATCCAATATCAATTGAACGCCCTTGATTGCATCATCATTGCCCGGAATCACGTAATCGACCAGCGACGGATCGGCGTTGGAATCGACGACCGCAATAACCGGAACTTTTAATTTGTTTGCTTCTTTGAC
>JAXDCN010000018.1:0-6952 GCA_034677945.1 Saccharimonadales bacterium (SeqCode) | reverse complement strand
AGAATGTGAACAGATTTCATGACCGCTGCTGGAGAATGCTTTAACGCCGTCGATAACGTCTTGAGTCATGCCTTGAATATAAGTCGTAGCATAACATTGGGTCGTCTTGAGACCGTATTTATTCAATATCGGCAAGGCCGTCAAAACGTTGTCCTCGTGGCCGTCATCGAACGTCAAGGAAAGTAATGGGCGATTAAAACCTGTCGGGGTATATTCGGTCAAACTATAGTCATCCGTTTGAACCCAACCGTTCTGGTTAATAAACAAGAAGACTGAAGCAGCGACCGCACCGGTCGGTACTATAAACGTATCCGAATATTGTTGCCATTCGGTCGCACCATTGCTGCCGGCTAGAGTCACGGGCATACCAAAATATTTTTCACTTCCATCTGCCATAATGAACATTGCGACGACTTTGGGCGATACGTTTGTCTTATACCAAACCGAGAAACGATATTGTTTGCCGACTTGAACAGTCGTAATCGGTTCAAAATACCACTTGGCGTCACCGCTGGAATAATTGCTTACCGCAACTTTAACGCTCTTGGTGCCGGTGTGACCTTCAGAAACATAGCTAAAGACGGTGCTATTCGTACCCCATTTACCCTGTACCCAGTTAGCAGGTACGGATCCGTTGGCAATTTCAAGCGATGGGTTGAATATGACAGGACCGGTGGTCGGTATAGTCGAAGTGTAAACAGATAGGCTGACGTCATCAATCGTCAAGCTTCCTACGCTGTCGATAATATGGAATACCGTAGCTTTTATCGCCGAGCTAGGCACTGTGAAAATGCTACTATATTGAGACCAAGCAGTCGCGCTAGCAGGTGCGCCAGCAAGTTCCTTATACATATATTTGCCAGTCGAATCGACAAAGGCGACTACGACTCTAGTGGGAACGGTGGATTTAAAATAATCTTGATAAAGGTATGTTTTTCCCGATGTCACGTTACATGGGTCGGCATACCACTTAGCATCACCGCTTGTATATGAACTGACAGATATTTTTGCGCTTTTCGATCCTGTACGACCGGTATTCTCGTAGCTAAACAGGGGCGTATTAGTACCCCAGCTGCTTTGAGACCAATTTGCTGGTAAGCTGCCGCTTACATTCTCAAATGAATTATTTAAGATGCAGTTATCCGGCGTAGGTGTTGGGGTTGGAATTGGCGTAGGTGTCGGCGTAGGTGTAGGTGTAGGTTTTGGGGTTGGAATTGGCGTAGGTGTAGGGGTTGGGGTTGGAGTAGGTGTAGGCGTAGGTGTCGGTGTCGGTGTTGGAGCAGGTGTAGGCGTAGGTGTTGGGGTTGGGGTTGGAGTAGGTGTAGGCGTAGGCGTAGGTGTTGGGGTTGGAGTAGGTGTAGGTGTAGGAGTTGGAGTCAACAATGTTTCTTTAAGACAATAATCGTCTGTCTGCAACCAACCCTTCGAGTAGATAATGTGCATGACAGATACTTTAGCAACGTTCGCGGGTGTCTTGAAACTGACGGTAAATGACTTCCAACTAGCACTGGCTGCCAAGGATTTAACATAGGCGTAAGACAGCTTACCGGCTGTATCGGTGTATTGAAGATCGATTTCGGTCGTTACGTTCGACTGATAGAAACTGGAGTATGTATAAGAGGTATTCGGTTTGACGGTAACTGCGCCGTGCATCCATTTAGCGTCGCCGCTTGTTCGCGAGGCTAACGAAACGTACAGGCTGCGGCTACCGGTATGACCCGTCGTCATGTATTTGAAAGTCGGAGTGTTCGTACCCCATTTACTCTGAGTCCAATTAGCGGGTTGCCCAGCGGTATTTGCCGTTTCGACTGATGGATTAAGTATTAGATTGGCGTCCGCTGCAAGAACAGGGAATATATTTATCACCGTAAATAATACTCCGGTAAGAATTGATAAAAATATTGCCGTTCGCTTCATGAAATACTCCGAATACAGTTATTAAACTAATATTACACTATTATTCGCATTTGGTCAAACATATATCATTACAAACATCAAGCTTATGGTAAAACTTAATATGTAATATACTTTACATTTGCGCACTAATGGTGTATCATAAGCTTAATTGAGGAAGTGTGCATTTCTGTAATAGATAAAATTACAGGCGCAACAAGGCTTCAATTGTATATAAGCCAGAAGAAATATAAGCATCGTGCGATTTATCACACGCTGATCTTGTATATCTTTTTAAAAGGAGAGTACCTATGAACTACGGTAAAGGTGCAACCCCAAGCGTACTTGGCGCCGCCATCCTTCCATACACCGGAGGGAACGACACGCTATTCATCGTCGCCGCTGGTTTTATAACCTTAGGTGTCGTTGTTTTTGTAGCTTCGCTAGTATTGGCGCGAAAAAATCGTCAAACCAGCACAAACTAAACTTAACTGTTAATACACTTAGCGGCTTTCTTAAGAATGGGTGGCCGCTTTTTGTATAACCGTAGAAATTATTTATCATGAATATTCAAAAAATTTTGTCGGCTATATCCGCTTCGCTGGTCATCACCGGTTTTTCAGTCGTAGCGCCAATCGGAGTGTCATGGATCGAAAAATACCAGACTCTTATGAGCGCATCTGAGCAAACCGACACCGTAATAAACGTCTCCAAGTTAAGCAAGCCTGGCGTCACCAAAGGAACGCCACGTCACATCATCGTGCCAAGTTTAGGCATTGATACCGAAGTCGCCGACGGCACATACAATCCAAAGACCGGTGACTGGACGATCACCGAAGATGCCGCATATTTTGCCGTCGCCTCAGACCCGGCAAATTCAGAAAGTGGAAATACTTTCATTTACGGACATAATAGCCAGAAAATCTTTGGAAAGCTGATGAATATCCAAGAAAACGCGGAAGTTATCATTACAACAGATAACGGTTACGAGTTTTCTTATATATTCATCAGGGCTGATGCCGTAAAACCAACTGACGTACATTCGTTGCTATACGACGGTAAACCGCGACTTACGTTACAGACCTGTTCAGGTTTCTGGAATCAAAATCGGCAAATGTTCTATTTTGAACTGGCCGGCTATAAAAAAGCATAGACGGCTATTTGGCCGTATCAGATAACGCTTGGGTAGTTAATTTGTACCTGCGATCAGCAGTCGACCAACCGACAATTTTGTCTTGAAACTTGCCAAAGACGATTACTTCGATAAAGGCCACAAAATAGATGACAATTTCTATCCATCTTAGGAAATAAAAGTACGGCAAAGCACCGATAAGCATCCAACGCCTTGCGGCTAACGAAGCGAAAATAGCGATTAATCCGTTGACGATTATGTCGGCAGAGACTAGCACCGCAATATACATCAAATTATGAGTATAAGCCCATATCAGCGGTACCAAAACGAATAATTGCATTAGGAACAGCACTGTTTGTAACATTTGGAAACCTATGCTGAAATCTATAAGCTGGATTTTAGTGCCGATTTTATGCTTTTTTACACCCTGGAAAAAGCCCCTTTGCCAACGCATGTTCTGCTTCCAAAAATCTTGTAGGGTTTGAGGGTCTTGAGTGTAATTGACGGCTTTTGGAATAAATAATATTTCGCCAAGCTGTTTACGATGAACCTGAAGAGTAATATCAAAATCTTCGGTAAAGCTGGCGCAGCCAAACTCCAGTTTCGGGATAATGTCGGTCCTAAAACTTGTAATAGGGCCAGGGAAAACCGAGATCATACCCAAGTATGACTGGATTCGCCTGGTTACGTGTTGACTGTATGTATATGATAGAGCCCGATAGGTACTTATCCAGTTACCCCTAAGACTCTGTACAAAACCGACCGCCACTGCATATCTTTTTGAATCCAAATTTTCAGTGTAGTATCGGAAATAGTCAGGACAAAAAACACTGTCGGCATCGGCAATATGCAACCAGACGTAGCGAGCTTCTATATTGAATTTTTTGATGGCCTTTTCGCAAGCCAACGCCTTACCGCTTCTCGAAACAGTCAATACGTTTGATCCTCCAAGTAATCCGGCAGCAATCGCCTCCGTTTTATCTGAAGAGCAATCATTGACTACATAAATATCTTCTTTGGGCTGTCCAGCAGCAATCGCAGACAAAATAGTAGCACGAATTATTAGCTCTTCATTGTGCGCCGGCAAAAGCAACGCTATCTGTTTCTTTGGGAGTATCGTGTTTTCACCCGTACAACCAAGGAGGATTGATTGTCTAATAATCGGTTTAAATGAGTCCCGTTCCTTGACTATCAGTTTTCGTTCGGTAACATTAATGCCTCGATAAGGAACAATAACATCTCTTTCTGGGATGTTAATTCTCGAGCCAGATTCACACCTCTTTGCAACAATCATAATACTAGCTTATGTTAACATGAATTTTGTTAACAGTCAATTGTATTATGTTATTTAACAGATACCAAAGCAAGTTGGTACAACAAAAACCAAAGCAATCGATTAAATTCGCGCGCGATAGTTACGGTCTGAGCGTGCCGGCAAAGACCTGCCAGGCAAGCAACGATTTGGCGACTAAACTCAGGATAATGTAGGCTCTTTCGCCGTAAAGATAATCTTTCCAGGGGCCGATTTTTTTGTATTGCAATGCCATGTTGACTGCAAAACAGTTGAAAAACAGAAATATCGATACGAATATCCAATAAACGAAGTCAGGCGCATTACTGCCGTTGTCGGCACCAAGCCACAAATAAAAGGCGATTACCACCCATGGGATCAACCCGGCGATGCAGCCTATCCAATAACTCAGCCAGTTTGTACGTTTAGTTGTCTGATTATGCACCTCCATCACTAATCCCATTAGATTCATGATGGCCACAAGGCTAAATATCATTATCAAGCTCATGGCGTCATATATACCGACTAGCAATGCGATTGCAACCATCATTATACTTGCTGACATCGAATATTCGATCCAGCGCGCCTTGTTTATACCATGAGATAAATCTTGATCGTACTGTTTGTTATAGACAGTCGCAATAATCAAATGAGCCGTAGCCGACATAAAGAAGAATATAGCGATCAAAATTGGCAACGAAAGATCAAAAAGTGCTATCGTCGTCGGTTCCAGGCTTTGCGTGCTGGCATTAAACGCCAAGAAACTACCGTTAATCGGTAGATCAAAAACTTTACTGAGGGCAATTACCGCGATACCCTGCGTAAGGTGCAGAAAGCCCATCGCTAAGTTAAAGTTTCTAAGACCGGATTTTGAAATTATTTTTTTCATGTTAGTGTCACTCCTTTCATATTTATTAATCACTCGCGGTTTTGTCTATGAATCGTGGCTGAACCCAATATCAAAGCCGCAATCACAAACCCCGCGACTACCAAAAAATCGTTAGTCATCTCGCTAGTCCATTCCGAATATTTCGCGACCTGCTGCATTGCATCGACGCTATAAGTCAGCGGCATGGCGTTAGCGAACCACTGCAATGGCTCGGCCATGTTGTCGCGAGCGACAAATAACCCGCAAGTCAACAGTTGCGGAAAAATAAAGGCCGGCATAAATTGTATCGCCTGAAACTCACTGCCGGCGAAGGCACTCAAAAACAACCCCATGGCGGTACCCAACGACGCCGCTAATACCGCGCCAATCAAAGTAGGCAATATGCCGCCAGGCACATCGACGCCCAGCAAATTGAACATAATGACGCCGGTAATAATTGACTGCAAAAACCCGATCAAACCAAATACTATGGCGTAGCCGAAGATAAAATCAAGTTTTGATATCGGCATTGTCATCAGCCGATCCAGCGTACCATTCGTGCGTTCGCGCAAAGTTACGATAGAAGTAATCAAAAACATCATGATCATCGGGAAGACGCCTAGCAGCAGGGGAGCAATATTATCAAACAGCTTGGATTGGTCTTCAAAAACGTATTTCAACAAAGCCAGCAAAATCGGCGGCACCACGAACAGCAGCACCAAGGTACGCGGATCGTGAAGCAGTTGGTTGAATACGCGTTTTGAAGTCGCCAAAGTTCTTTTGATACTCATTCTTTGTCTCCGACCAGCTTTAAAAAGCTGTGTTCGATTGTTTTAGTACCGGTACGTCGCAACAGTTCGGCCGGCGAACTATGAGCGATCACTTCGCCGTCCCTGATCAGGACCAAATCATCGCATCTTTCGGCTTCGTCCATCGAATGGCTGGTTACTATCAGCGTTACGCCTAAACCAGCTAGTCGCCTGAATAATTTCCATAGTTTGTCACGCAAGACCGGGTCCAAACCAACTGTCGGTTCATCTAGGACCATCAGTTTCGGCATACCTAACAGCGCCACCGCTAGTGATACCCTTTGTTTTTGTCCGGTCGACAGACTACTGACCAGATTGCGCGATTTATTGGTCATATCGACGGCCTTTAGGACATTATTTATCATTTCGTCGGAACGTTTTTTGGGTATGCCGATCATGGCAGCGAAATAATTAAGGTTTTCTTTGACGGTCAAATCCGTATACACCGACAGTTCTTGCGTCATGTAGCCGATTTTTTTACGCAGATCAGGCGAACCGGCCGGTTCGTTAAAAACGGTGATTTTGCCTTTTTCTATCTTTAAGCGACCGACGATACTGCGAATAAGAGTAGTTTTGCCGGCGCCTGACGGACCGATAACGGCGGTAATCTGACCGGCAGGCAGTTCTATGTTAACGTTTTTTAGAGCTTTGAAGCCTTTTCCAAGAGTAACTGACAAATTATTCACCCTAACCGCAGTTTCCATATATTTATAATAGCAAACATCGTCCGCCAATCGAAACGAATATATAATAGAAGTATGGACATTATAGACCAAGCGTTCCAGCAAACGCACCGCGAAGATTTCGTTCCCGATTCTTTGCGTGATGAGGCCTATATCGACGCGCCTTTGCCGATAGGCTACGGCCAAACCATCAGCCAACCGTCAACGGTTCGATCGATGCTTAGATGGCTAGACGCCCAATTAGGCGAAAAAATAATGGACGTCGGGTCAGGGTCG
>JAXDCN010000017.1:0-5214 GCA_034677945.1 Saccharimonadales bacterium (SeqCode) | reverse complement strand
ACCGTCACTATAAACGGCTGGCTGCATAAAAAACGATTGTTGGGCGGGCTGAATTTTATTACTTTACGAGACCGTAGTGGAATCGCTCAGACACTGATCGAGGATAAAGACGAACTCGAAAAGCTTCGCGGTTTGCAAGTCGGCACGGTCCTGACACTAAGCGGCAAAGTAGTTGCCGACGAACGGGCGCCAGGCGGAGCTGAACTGCACGATGTAAAAATTACCGTCGAAGTACCTGTCACCGACGAGCCGCCGATCGAAGTCGACAAACCGATTTCGCATAAATCCGAACACCTTGATACGCTATTTGATAACCGGGTCTTGAATATTCGAAACATCCAAGAACAGAAAATATTCAAAATCAGGGCAGATGCGACGCGTTATATACGTGAGTTCCTGCATGACAATGAATTCATAGAAATTGATACGCCCAAATTACTAGCCGAGGCAACCGAGGGCGGCGCCGAGGTATTTCAACTGGATTATTTTGGCAAGATTGCGACATTAGCTCAAAGCCCGCAGTTTTATAAACAGATAATGGTCGGCGCTTTCGAACGCGTCTATGAAATCGGCCATTCGTATCGGGCCGAACCCAGCGCGACGACTCGCCATTTGACGGAATTGACGATGCTAGATATCGAGATGGGATTCGTCAAGGACCACGACGAAGTCCTGGACATGGTGGCCGATATGACCCAATATACGCTGAAGAAAATTTACGAAGAACACGCCGGTGATTTAAAGAGTCTGAATGCGCCCGAACTGAAACTAGCCGACAAAGGCAAAGTACCAAGGTTTACGATTGCCGAAATTCATGAAATGTACAGCAAAGAAGTCAAAGTCGACACGACGGCCGAAAAGGATTTGATACCGGACGAAGAGCGTTGGATCAGCGATTATGCGCGCAAGCAACTGGGCAGCGATTTGGTTTATGCCGTCCGCTTCCCTACCGAAGCCGGTAAATTTTACCACAAATTCGACGACACAAACGGCACGGTTTTTTGGGGTGACTTGCTTTTCCGCGGACTGGAAATCGCGACCGTTCCCCTGCGTGAAAATAACTACGACAAAATGATCCAACAAATGAAATCAGCCGGACTAGACGTCGAGCACGAAGGTTTCAAATATTACCTCCAGGCTTTCAAATACGGTCTGCCTAGTCACGGCGGTTGCGGATTTGGTATTGACCGCCTGGTCCAAAAAACGATTGGTCTGGCAAACGTTCGTGAAGCGACCCTTTTCCCGCGCGATATCAACCGTCTGACGCCTTAATAATAATGACAGGGAATTAATATCAACATGAATCCAAATAACGAACCAGCCACAAGTCCGGTTGTTGTTAGCGAAACGCCGGCTGCCCAGGCCGCCGAGCCTTCAGCAGCTGCAGAATCCGATATCAATTTACTGACCGGCAAACCGGTTGACCCAAGCAAACAGCGCCATTTTCTGGCAGCCTTCTTTTTCAGTTTCATATTTGGGGTATTCGGCGTCGATCGTTTTTATCTGGGTAAATATTTTACCGGCCTATTGAAACTGCTGACATTCGGGGGTTTAGGGATTTGGGCCTTGATTGATCTAAACGTTATCGTATCCGGCGGTATGCGCGACAGGCAGGGCAATAAATTGCTTGAAGCTGACAGATACAGAAAATTCGCCAAAAGGACGCTGTGGACATTCTCGATTACCGTTACGCTGGTTTTAATAGCCGTCTTTGCGATTTCGTCTTACATTGTAATGGACATAATCCAGAACGGCGGGCTAGAAAGATATATCCAGAGTGCCGGCGGCGGCCAGGAACAGTATCAAAATCTGCTGATGAGTTTGTAACATTGACCAAACGGGCTATAGAGTAAGATAATATTAAGAAGATGAAACTATCCGCCAAATTTATTGCCATTTGCTTGTTATCGGCTGCTGTTTTAAGCGGGCTGTCTTTGCTGACGGCGTTTGCCACTGATAATTCGATTACCGATCAGCAAATCGAGCGTATCCGCACTAATTGCATATCGGCTAAAAATACACTAAGCCAGCTTCATTCAAGCGACGCGCTTCTGCGGGTTAACAGGGGTCAGATATACGAATCGATGTCAACCAAGCTGATGAGCAGGTTCAACAGCAGAGTTTCTAACAACGGCTATAAAAACGACGGCCTTGTATCGGCCGCGGCCAGCTACGAGTCGGCGCTTGACGCCTTCAGGTCCGATTACATTGCTTACGAAGAACAGCTGTCCTTGGCTATCGAAATGGATTGCTCAAAACAACCGGTCGCCTTTTATGACGCCGTTGCGCTGGCGCGCAATCAGCGTAACCAACTAAATGCGGATATCGTGCGTTTGAACAAGCAGATCGATCAGTACTATTCGGCCGTAGAGCAATTCGAAAAGGATTATCAGGCCGCTGTCAATGGAGTTGTTAGTAATGAATGATGCTAAAATCATGACTGATTCCGACGAGCCTTCTTTTCGGGACGAACATAGATTCTCGATTATGATCGTCCTCGCTGTTTTTTTGGCGTTGGTTCTGGTGACGATCAGTATGGCGATCTATTACGGCAGCGGTGCGGCTCAATTGGACCTCAGCCGTCCCGGTTACAAAAGTATACGCGCTCAGGTAGAAAACAGCGACAGCGATTTCCAAAATTATTCAGCTACCGGGCAAATCAATCAAACTACGATAACAGAATTTAAAACCCTTTATAATAAACAGGCTCAAAAAATCGAATCTGTCGACGCTTTTTCCGGCGATCCGCTTAGTCCCGACTCTTTGGGTATAGGCGCTGTAGCCGAGTAGGACAAACTACCGAGTGCGGCTTAACCGTCTAGTGGACGGCGAAGTGGCGCCCGCGATTATTTATATTTTAGTCTTTACCATTTTCCGTTAATTTGCTTCGCAGCCAACTGTCAATTTTGCCGGCTCCCATAAACAGAATCAGTTTGCCTTGTTGGCGTTCTTCCAAGACTTTTTGCCATAGCTCATCATTCAAATCGGCAATACGGACACTATCTTTGTTGGTTAGGTTTTGGATCAGTTCTTCCGGTGTTAAAATCGGCAGGTTAGGATCCTCGCGCGCCAAATAAGTCGGCAGCCAGTAAATTGTCTCGGCTTTTTCGAATTGATTGGTATATTGATCGCGGAGCTGATGTTGCCGGATATTTTGATGCGGCTGATAAACCAAGACGACATTATCGGACAGTTCGCTAGCCAGTTGCAAAGTCGCCGCGATTTCGGTGGGATGATGGCCGTAATCACTATAAATGTTATCGGCCAGTTTCTCGAAGCGCCGGTCGGTGCCAGGGAAGTTTGCGAACAAATCGTCCGTTGGCTGGTTGATTTCTAACTGCTCCAGGGCGGCCTGTACGATAGTGGCGTTGCGGCGGTTATGTTCGCCTGCCAGCGACAGTTTTTGGTTGACTTCCGACGGGTCGAGCAATCTGACTTTGGGCAATGCCTCGAACAGCTCGCCATGCTGATCGTTCCAAGCGACCACTTGATGGCTTTGGCATGCGAATTGTCGGAAGGCGTCCAGATAATTCTCCTCTGTCGGATACGTATCGGAATGATCATAGTCAACAGATGTTATTAGCGACAAATAAGGGCTAAAGCGAAGAAAGTTACGGTCAAATTCATCGCATTCATAAACGAAATATTCGCTTTTTGGATCGTACTTGCCGTTTGGTCCGAAACTCACGGTCGTACCGATGGAATAACTGACCGGAATGCCTAATTGCTGCATTATCCATACCATCATGCCGGTTGTCGTCGTCTTGCCGTGCGTACCGGCAACGGCGATAAGTTTCAGCCCCTTATCGGCGATAATATGCGCTAACAACTCGTCACGCTTGGCGGTATGAATGCCCAGTTGTCGTGCCAACACCAGTTCGGGGTGATCGGCGGGTAAGGCTGACGTATAGACGAACCAATCAATCGGCCGGTCGCTGTGTCTGGCTCGCAAAAAAGTGCCGTCCTGCAACGTGCTGACATTGATGCCGCGTTCACGTAATTCTTTGGTCTCTAGTGACTCCTCTAGGTCCGAACCGGCCACGCGATAGCCGGCATCATGGGCGATTTCGGCTAATGGCCCGATACCGACGCCGCCAATCCCAGAAAAATATATATTCATAAGTTTAGTATATCACCATGTTTTTAGGCTCTGCTGGCAGCCTAGCCTCGTGCTATACTGGTTTTAATAACAAAGGTGGGTTCTTCCAGGTGTTCAATAAAAGGCAAGTCAAGCAGGATATCAAGAAGTTGCAGCGGGTCCAGATATGGCAGCTGGTAATTTTATTTATACTTTTCGGATTCTTGTCAGCGACTTTTTTGCGCCTGAACAATATTGGTATGATCGATCGCCGCGATGCCGTAACTAGCGCCGATGAACAAGGTGACGATACCAAAACACAGAACAGACTGTATGATTTACAACGTTATGTATCATCCCATATGAATACCGATTTGGGCAAGGGAGTTTTTTTGTCAGCGTCATATAGCCGCGACCGGAACGAGTTGATTGCCAGGGCCGCAACCGATATCAATCCGAACGGAAACATTTACGAAAAAGTCCAAGAAATTTGCCGGCCGCAATTCAGCCGGTACTCATTCGCCTACATTCAATGTACTCTTAATGAACTTGAAAAATACCAAGCCGGCAGTAATCTGGTAAGCACGGTCAGTCTGCGCACCGAACCATATATCCACGACTTTGCTTCGCCGCTTTGGTCGCCCGATTTTGCCGGTTGGTCACTAGTTATTTGCGGTGTGATTTTATCAATAATTATCATCCGTTTGACAAGTGTTGGTATCTTAAAATTGTTACTTCGACATCATTATAAGAGCATTTAACCGTTGACAGAGAGCGTGCCAACATGTACTCTTACACTTGTATAGCACTAACAGGAGGAATAGGAACCTTATGGCTTACAAGCACATAAACTCAAAGGGTATTACATATTATCTGCACAGCACCGAAGTCACTCTTCGTGGCGGCAAAAAACAAACCATTTACTTTTTCGCAAAAGTACCAAAGAACGCCAAGGGAACACCGGTTGATCTTCCAGCCGATCGCGAAGTCAAAGAGAACCCACGCAACGGCTTTTTGACCGTATCAAAGAAAGCTTAGTCTAATTTTGGACTTGCACCATAAGCGAGTTTGGTGATATAGTAATCTTCAAACAAACAGGTGCCAGAAATGCCCTCCTAGCGAGGGCATTTTTTGTT
>JAXDCN010000016.1:0-4669 GCA_034677945.1 Saccharimonadales bacterium (SeqCode) | reverse complement strand
TTATTTTTCTTATCAACGGCGGTGGTATTGGCTGCGCTGTCTTGCGCGACGGAGTAATATATTCAACCGAGGCTGGCCATGACGAGGCTGATGAAGACTTGAATGTATTTAATCAACAAGAACCTTGTGGTGACTATGACGCTGAATACGTCTGTTTGGAACGTCTGGGGGCAAACAAAGCCGGCATCGAAGCCCAATGGCAATTAATAAAAGGTGATGATATCGATGCCAGGGAAATTGAGAACAGAGCTAAGGCTGGCGATAAATTAGCTTCGGACCTTTACGACCATTCCGCACTTGTAATCGCGCACGTTATCAAGGGTGTAGCAGATGTATATGACATTGATTTGGCTGACGAAAACAGTGCGGTTGCCGGTCATGGCGGCGCCTTTAAATTTCCGCATTATGGAGAACGAGTCAAACAAATCCTGGACAAATCGTCAGGCGGCAACGTCAAATTATTCATGACCAAAGATTACGTCAGCCAAGGATCAAACGCCTGCCTAGACGGCGCCGCTATATCAGCAGCTATCGCCGGTTAAATGCACTCACCGTAAATGGCGGATTCTTTGTTATAGAACGCCGCCCATTCCCTATCGCCGTATGAAAAGTGCCACCATTCTCCATAAAAAGGGGCGAAGTTCTCTGATATCATCAAATCGTGCAGTAAATCTCGATTTTTTCGTTGCTCTTCGCTTATTTCCTTAGCGTAGGTTGCGATTTTATCGGCTTTTTCAAAGTCAGCAATAGCTGTGCCCATATCTAATTCATTGCCGTTTTTATCGACGATTGTTATATCTACGGCAGCACCAACTATATGTCCGGCTACATCAGGGACAGCAATCAGAACGTGAGTTAATTCGTTGGCTCTCTCATCCGAAATAACGGAATTCTGCCTAATAATTTCAGCTTTCTCTTTCTCGAACAGTTGCTTTTGGGTTTCAGGATGTCTAAAACCGCAAGCTATCTTTAGTCGCATCCCGTCGACTAATTTATCGTTAATTCGCGCCAGCTTCTTAGCTACCTCGTCTCTGACATATATCTGATCGCTCGCGTATATTATTTCTTTATCATCAACGCTGATCGTAATATCGGGATTGTATTTTTTAACATTAACTAAAGGCTCGTCGCTATTGCCGGCCTTTGTTGTTCTTACTTCATTGTAAGTTAATATTTTTTTACTCTTTAAATTATCGTTCATAATCTGTTTCTTGTAGTATTTTGTGAATAAAAAATCCGCCAAGGCACGCTTGGCGGAAAACTCAAGCGTTGCCTTGGCTATATGTGATGATGGATAATGTGTGAAATATTTAACATCGACAATTAATATATCATAAATAAAAATATATTTCAACAATTGAAAAAGCACCTTCATAAGAAGGTGCTAATCCGAGATATCTAACATAAGTTATATCTGACTAAAGAAATCTTTTAAATCGGCAATTGCAACATTTGTTGCTGAGCGATCCATCATGTTCTTTAGTGAGACTGAGGCATTTTCCGCCTCTCTGCCGCCAATAACTATTGCGTACAAAAAACCCATTTGATCTGCGTAGCGCATTTTTTTGTTGAAATTGTTCTGTTCCGTATAGAGAATATTCGAAACATTACATTCATGGAGAATGCGAGATACTAAAATAGCAGATTGAAGCTCTTTGTCGCTGAGCGGTATTACCACAACATTTGCAGGTGACTTTTTTCCAGATTTCACAACGCCAATCTCACGCAACTTGTAAAACAGTCTTGTGATTCCGATTGATATCCCTACTCCCGGGAGTTTGTTGTCGGTATAGTAGCTTGCCAGGTCGTCAAACCGACCACCCGAGCAGACGCTACCAAGCTCTGGATAGTCGTCGAGAATCGTCTCGTACACAGTCCCAGTGTAGTAGTCAAGGCCACGCGCGATCTTCAAGTCGAGTTTGAAGTTCTCCTCTGGGACGCCGAATAAACGAATGACTTCAACAAGAACGCAAATATTTTCCAGTCCTTTTTTGAAATTATCATTTTGAATATCCAGCGAGGAAAGCTTGCTTAGAACGGTATCGTTACTGCCTGAAATGCTTGTGAATTCCAGCAATCTTGCGATACTGCTCTGCGAAAGACCTATCATGCGTAGCTCATCCTTTATTTCTGAAGGAGAAAGCTTTTCGAGCTTGTCGACTATGCGCATGATGTCTGTCTTTGAGTCTGTAATTCCGATACTCTCGAAGAAACCATTCAATATACGACGGTCATTTAGACGGATGGTGAACTTGCCGAACGCCAGCTTAGTAAATATTTCATTGATTATTACTGGAAATTCAGCATCGACAGTCGGGCTATTTGACCCGATGATGTCGATATCGCATTGATAAAACTCACGGAAACGACCTGCCTGAGCGCGTTCAGCACGATGCACCTTACCGATATGATAACGACGAAACGGAAACGTCAAATCGTTTTGGTGCTGCGCCGTGTAACGTGCTAGCGGCACTGTTAAGTCAAACCGCATACAAAAGTCGTTTCTCCCTCTTCTGAAATCATAGACCTGTTTGTCAGTTTCTCCGCCGCCTTTAGCTAATAAAACTTCCCGCAGCTCCAAATCTGGAGTGTCAATTGGCGAAAAGCCGTACTTTTCGTAGGTATTCCTGATGATATCTAACAACCGATTGAACTCGATTTGATCTTCGGGTAAATACTCAGGAAACCCGCTTGCCACTCTTGGATTAACGATAGACATAACATTTCATCCTTTCAAAATGAAATTACGCTTCGACTTCTGACTAGAAGCCGCCGACTGGGTAAACAATTGTGTAGCCCCAGATTTTGTTGATGCTTTTTCCGCCACGCTTGACAACTTGTTCAGCGTCCTTTGCATATTGTATTACATCATCCAAAAAGGTAAACCCGGCTCGCTTGAAGGCATTGATCGACATTGACTTCTCAGCGTCTGTTCGCGTCAAAATAAACATCTTGTAATCATGACCAAACGTTCCGTCGTGCGATCTGCTCCTCAGATCATGCAGCGCATGCCTGATTAATTCAGTGCCGATATGCTCTTCGCGAATTCGATAATCTTGCAGAACGGCTAGTTCAGAGAAATACCAAGTCGGTATTCCCATATTTCTGATACCCGTTGTTTTGAGGTATTCGAATACTGTCTCAGCATGTTGGCGTTCCTCCTCTGATGCCTTTGACATCATTTCCACGCACGCAAGCCCAACTGTCAGGCTACTCTCGACATCAACGGCAACAGATACACGCCCGTGATCGATATGGTGATGCCATACCTCTTCGAGGACGGATTCGGCCGTATTTGCTTCGCTGTAGGCCCCGCAAGGATCGTTGAATGCTTCGACGTAGATGTCTACGAAGTGGTCCTGAAGTTTCTGGTCGGTTCTGCGATAAGGTAAAACGCGGTCATAATAGATCTGATGATGATGAGCTTCCATTATTAATTACCTCCATTCTACTTTTCAAAGATATGGATTTACCTGTAATTACAACATGGATTGCCTCTCCAGAGACTTGGTAAATTTCCTGCAAGCCGGTCACTTTCGCGACTGCGATAGAACCGGAACCACAAGACGTCTCGTAGAAAAAGCTGTCGATACTCCTAACCCAAACCACGGGATGAATCAAAACATTTGATCCGTTTCTCGTGTACCAAACAACGCCTACGGCGTCACGTTTGGAAAGGTCTAAGTCTGCAACAGCTCGACGATGAACGTCTTCGAAATTTTTCGGCATTTCGTCCTGAATTACGACGTGGACTATTCCGCCTAGGTCGACTAAAACTGCCCTATTACCATTAGCTATCACCTCCTTTGCGTCAATTGGCATATCAGAAAATATGCTTTCAACGGAAAAAACATCTTGCAGATCATTTTGATCTACGTGCGAGTCGACAGTCCCGTTATAACCCGAGACAGTATATTTTACGTCCGGGCTATTGCGAAGTTTAGAAAATAGTACGGCAGCGGCTCTAGTTGCATTGCCGCAGAATTCACCCCCAGCCATCTGGAAATGATTTGTGCTCTTGACAAGGAAACCTGATTGTTCAGCACCGAGTTTCTCGTACCTATCACCTAGGTTTTTGCCGTTAACTGCGTACCATCCATCTGTTTGAGGATTGTCAATAACTTGGATTGCGGTTATATTTCCGCCAGCAGCACTTATGAGATATTCCGGACTGTTCATGTACGATCCTTCCTTTCTGTTGCATATGCAACCAAATTCTCAAAGTTTCATATACTACATATGAATAAGCTAGGATTCATTAAACTGTAGTTGAAAAATTGTCAAATGTCAATGATATATATGTAGCTCAAGTCTCAAGATAATATGGTATTTTGCAGAGTTTGTTCGATGATTGTTACCATGTCGATTAGTTGTCGTTTGTCACCTTCCCACCATATCTTGTTTATGAAAGTGTCAGCGTCAAGCCATTTGTAATCAATGTGCTCTTCGTTAAGATTGATGTTGCTGTCATCAACTCTGGCTGCATAACAACGCTCAACAAAATCTTCGCCTGTAATATGATCAGAGTATTTCATCTCGTAGTTCAAATCTACGATTTCTATCGGTGTAACTCCTATTTCTTCGCATACTTCCCTATTAACCGCCTCTACGAATGATTCGTCCTTTTCAACGCCGCCTGTAATGACATAGTAATCAGTGTTTCTGCCAG
>JAXDCN010000015.1:0-12737 GCA_034677945.1 Saccharimonadales bacterium (SeqCode) | reverse complement strand
CATGATCACAAAAATTATAATCGCGTCAATAATCGCATTTTGCCAAACGCTTATCAGTGCGGCAACCAACAAGACAGGCATAAAAACATTAACGAAAGGTTCAATTATTTTTTTCCAAAGAGGCTCTTTCTTGATTTTAATCAGATTTAGCCCATACTCTTTTTGACGCTCCTTGACTTCGATGCCAGCCAACCCGGTGCCATTTGCGTCCAATTCTCTGAAAGTTTCATTGATCGTTTTTGTGTGATAGAGCATTACAATTATTTTATCATGATATATTTTTAAGCCACGGTCGACTTACACAGCAAGTCCCAACACAATCTAAGGCAAGTTGTGATTACTGACGGTAACTAGCGCCATGGATGTTTTTCCATGATACTAAAACTTTTCAACCTCTTCGACCGAAGTATTCTTAACCGACCAATCGTCATTGTATTCGATTAAACCCTTAATATTCTTTCCGTTTAGAATTTGGGGAACGAAGTGTCTGTCGGCTGGCAAGAAATTGTCATATTCCAAATCGGTAATCTTGTGCCAGGCGATTTTTTTCATTTCGTCGGTCTCGGTAGGTTCGCCATCCCATTCGGTTGCCGTAAATATGTGAACCAGCATCTTTTTAAGCTCGTCGTCATCGGACGGATTATGGAAGGCGATTTCGCCGACTTTTCGTGCAATTCTGATCCTGATGCCAATTTCTTCCTGAGTTTCGCGAATATTAGCAGCATGAATATCTTCGCCCGGTCCAAGTTTACCGCCGAAACCGTTTAATAGCCCGGCGCCGATTTTCTTTTGCTTCTCGGCTAATAACACTTCATCGCCCTTAATTGGAAAACACAGCGTCGCCTCGGTATAAATCTCTGACATGGCTTCAGTATAACAAACAGATAATCGCCAAAGAAACATAAGCAAAAAAATACCCCGCACACAGTGCGGGGCGAGGTTACTAAGGAATACTTTAAGGTTTGAAGAATTTGAATGATACGTTGTAATCAAAGACACTAACACCCCATCCGTGGTTGCGAAATACGTCTCTTACTTTGTAGACATTTTTCAAGAACAAATCGATATCACTTCTACTGCCGCCGTTTCCATATACGGCTTCGCAAAATTCATTAAACTCGACAACGGCCATACCGCCATCCCAATTTTTTTTAATCAACTCGTTCATGACCTCAAAAACTACATCTGGAATTTCTTTGGCCGGGGATGGCTCTAATTCGTTAGGACGGATGATATCCAACATTCAAAACTCCTCCTTCACTATTAACGTGCTTGCCTTAGTAACACATATATCGTAACACTTATGTATGTATTTGTCAATTGAGCCAGTCTTTTTCATTTTAATAGAAATATAAACGGAGCGCATTTTAGGCGCTCCGTTTTGCATGGTTCAGATTATAAAACCTGGGCTACTATCCAAATCGCTGCGGCGAGAGAGAGCAGGAATATACTCAATCCGACGGGCGAACCCCAGCTGAACCAAGAACCCCATGAACGCCAGTTTTTGTAGTGCTGGTCCATGTAGGCCTTCGTTTCTTCCGGTGTCAATTTTGTCATATTTGACTCCTTATTAAGTTAATAATGAGCCTCGATGATATTGCGTTCCGCCGGCAGACAACCTACGCCCGAGACAATCGGATTGTCGTTATGTACGGACTTACGAACGATTTAATTATAACAAATGATTTGGGCAAGTTATACGCTTATTGCTCTTCTAACGTCGAAAAGAAATTGCCTATCCCAGCTAATGCCTCGCTCTCACCGGATTGGATGGCACTATCATCGCTGCACGCGTCAGTTATACCTTGTTCAAGTACGTAATAATAATTGCCGACTTTTTTCATCTGATCCCCAAAATAATCCGAATCATAAAAATATTTGGCCGTTTGTGGGTTATTTATCGCCAGATGCCCGTGATAACTTACAATATCGTCAGCAGAGTATTTGTATACCATTTTTAATGCCCGTGACGAACATATCCCTGTGTCCGGAGAAGTCAAACTAATCGTTCCTTCGATTAATTCATACTGTATTCGATATCTGCTGTTGTATATGCCTTTTACTCCCCATTCTTTGACTATTAAATAACCGTCACTACTAACACCGCTGGCAGTTCTGGTGATATTTTCCACATTATTTGAACTATCGCTTTCTGAGTCTTCGGATTTGGTCTGGGAATTATCCGTACTCTTTGTGCCTTTTGATTCGTTTCCTGTATCCGCGGTCTTTTCAGAATTTTTATCGGCATAGTTATCGTAATATACGAATCCCAAGCCACAGATGAGTGCAACCACTAAGACTACAAATATAATCAAATGCGCGAATCCGGATTGAAATTTTTGTTTATTCACGAGACGCCCTTTCATGAATTAAATATGGCCTAATTTAAGCAAATGTGACAAGTAAAAGCAATTTGAGATATGAAATTTAATTACATATTCAACCTATTTGGACATATACATTTTACAATCCATGGTAAATGTTGTATAATGTGCTTACAAATATGAGTAATTATAACCAAGAATTTGAACGCCGTCGGAAAATCAATGATTTTCTTGGACACTTCGGTCGGGCATTTTTGGCCACAATACTATTATTAGCCGCATTGATTGCATACCTGGTATTCGTTGAATTCTACCACTCAGGTTCAAAAACAAATCCAGACAACCATTCAAAGCCTGCCGCGGTCAAGTTTTCGTTCGCCGTATTCGGCGATAGCCACTCTGACTCGGCCGGTGGCTACACAACGCCAATTGCATTTAATAAAATAATAGACAGTATCGTTGCGTTTTCGCCACAGCCATCGTTTACTATCGGCCTTGGCGATAATATCTACGTTCAACCAACCGATACAGCCGATATCATACAACGGCGCTACGATGCTTTTAAAGTTGCCGTAGATAAACTAACTGCAAAAATAAAACCGCTATACCTGACCCCCGGCAATCACGAATACTTGGGCATGGCAAGTGCATTAAAGGCATATGAAAGCAATTTTGCCGATACCGCGCTATACGGCGCATCTGCCAAGTTATACTATTCTTTCGACAAGGGCAATGTGCATTTCGTGTCCTTGTGCACCGACTGCGACATAAATTCTAGACAAATCGGATATATCAGCGAAACCAGTCCGACCAATTCCAAACAGGCCAAATGGTTAGTAGGTGACCTAAGAAAAAACACAAAACCATTTACTATAATCTTTTTTCACCATCCGATGTTCGACCTCAAGCCGGCCGACTCGTACGGCTCGACAAATACAAATGAACGGGATAACCTAAACAAATTGTTTGATAAATACGGCGTCGATGCCGTGTTGCAGGGCGACGTCCATTACTATCGCCGCCACGTGGAACCGAACGGCATAGTTTACTTAACCCAAGCCCAAGGCGGCTCAAGCCAAATGGGCAGTAATGCCGATGACAGATACAGTATACCCTGTAATGCAGACGGTCATGACTTGGCATGTTTTGGCACAGATAATTCCAGCGGAGCAGGTTATACGATTTTTACCACCGACGGTTTGAACAGCCTGGAAGCAAATTCATATACGGTCGATATCGACTCCGGCGCTGCGTCGGTATTGGATTCTTTTACCGTCAAACAAAACCCTAGGCAATGAAAAAGCCTGCTGAAACAGCAGGCTAATCCTTGTTAATCTCGCCAAATAGGCTTCCAGCCCTGGACGTGGGCAAACCTGACTCTATTGAGCCGATATTGCTCGGGCCAAAGCCCTTCGGTAAATAGCAGTAACAGCCATACGAATATGGGCCACATACTGTCTAAAAGGGCCGCGACTGGGATTATTCCCTTGATGACGTTCACGATCAGCGCGATGTAAGTAGTGCTGGCAACGTAGCCGAGCAAACCATACAGGACAAAATCGTGATAGATCTTGGTGGGACTTTTCATGGCACGTACAGTGAATGCAAATTCCGAACCGGTTTCTGCGCGATCTAGTTCGCTCAGATACATCTTTATAGCTATTATAATGGCTATAAAGTATGCAATGTTATGAAATAACGCGCCGTTGTACCAAAAATAACCATCGGGTAACTGTTGTGCCAAGACCAATCCTCCGCAAACGCCGAATGATAAAAAGATATCGCCCGGTATAAAAGATGCGAATTGTTTGTTTGGCAGGATCGGTACTATCCGGCTTTCAAATATCGCCCCGATAACATACAGAGCAATCGGCGTGACGGCTAAACAAAGCAATATCGTCACTCCATAAGAATGGCCGGCCAATAAGTCTAGCATCGGTAATAAACCGATTTTGTCCGCTGTTGACACAGCGAACCACCTCCTTTATTAACAAGTTCGTATCACACGCCAGCCGCAGGGGCAAACATTGATAACGGTCCCTATTATACAACTTATGGTTGTAAATGTCAATACGCAGGCAATTCTAAACCAAAAAATATATTTAATTCTCGAAGAGCTACTTAACTAGCTATGGACCGAGCGTCAATCGGGGAGTGAGACTTCAACGGGAGTTGAGCTGTAATCATCAGTCAAGCTTCCCAATTGTCCGCTGTCGTTATCGCCCCAGCAATAGATTCGGTTTTGATCATCCATCGCGCAACTTGTCCTGGCTCCCGTCGCAATAGTCGTAATCGTTTTTCCTTGCAACACGCCCGTGTCGTCAACCTGAACCGGCGTTTTGCTTTCGGTCTTGGAATTATTTCCAAGCTCACCAGTGATATTAAATCCCCAGCAAAAAACCTTACTGTCGGCCGACAGGGCACAGGTATGTCCTGCGCCGCTTGTGACCATGACGACATCTTGGGTGCCTATAGACACCGGCGATGGAGTTCTTGATTGGCTACTACCGCCGCCCCAGCAAATCGTTTGTTTTTCACTAGTGATTGCGCAATTATCAAAATTCCCGCCGTTTATCATTGTGATATTCTTGCCAGCCAATCCGCCCGACGAAGACAGTGATATCGGTAGATTTGAATATTGCCCGCTAAAATCACCGCCCAATTGGCCGGAACGATTCGAACCCCAGCAGTACAAAGCCTTATCGGATGTTATTACGCAAGCGCTGCCGCCATTCGAAATTGTTTCAATTTTCTTCCCAAACAAATCTTTACTTAAATCAACTGCTTTGGGCACGCTGCTATTAACGTCGGCTCCGTTTCCAATATCGCCGTTTTGGCCATAGCCCCAACAATACACCGTTGAATCGGCCGCAAGCCCACAAGCCGTAGCATATCCTACATGAAGGCCAATTATCTTTTTCCCGCCCAATTCGCCATCTGTCTTGATAGCAGTCGGCCTGGTGACGTAATTCGCCGTCCGGGATTCTAAAGTATTCGAACCGTCACCGACTTCTCCTGAACCGTTATCACCCCAGCAATACACCTTTCCGGCATCGGTCAATAGACACGAAAAAGAATTGCCCGATCCCAAATCAACGATTTTTTCATCGTTCAGATTCGAAACATCAACTACGCCGCGAGTAATCGAATATCCCGTATAGCCGTTACCTAACTGCCCGGCCCAATTTTTACCCCAACAATACAGTTCGTCATCAGCGTTCAATGCGCAAACATGGGAAGCACCAATCGTAATTCTGTGCCTTACTGACAAAGCAAGTGCCGAATCGTCAACCGACGTTTCATCAGGCTCGTTTATTTCCGCGTCAGTATCGCTGACGTTAGTGATCGTCTTTTTATTCGTATCAGTTTTTTTAACGATATATCGCCCGGCTTTTTGTTGTTCATTAAACAGGCCGTATGCAATGGCGCTCGAAAACGCGACGAAAACAATCGTCAAAAATACAAAGCGTATCGAATAGCTAGGCTTAGGGCTTATCGGTTTAACTGGCTCAGTCGATAAAACTACATCTTCGTAAGGTACGGTAAATGGATTTTGTTGGCTGCTGTTTGGCAATTTTTCAGAATTATCAGTATCGCCATTGGCATTAGCATTATCGTCCATGGGCCAAATATACCATAGCTGATACAAGGGGCCAAGTAGGCGACAGTAGATGCGTTCCAGCAGCAATATACTCCAAATATTGACTTGTAATGTGTTTTGTTATATAAATATATAATCCTCTGGATAGTATGGGCGGTTGGTAATTTGAACCAGTTAATCAATCTGAATAAAAAGGAGAGGTTAGTCATGAGCGAACAGCGTGTCAAAAAAGGAAACGAGACTATGGTAGTATCGAAAATCAAAATTGACGGGAATCGTCTACTTTTATACGACAAAAAATCGGGGCCGCTGAATTACCATGTTATCGCAAATATCAAAGAGGAGGTTAAAGCTGGCGACCGGATCGAGTTCGAACCATATGGGGCGAACTTCGGCTGGTTCGTGAGAGTTTTATAACCTAATAAGTTATAAAACAAAAGGGCTTCGATGTACGAAGCCCTATATTTTTGAGAAAAATTTACTTAGCGGAACGCTGATATCCTGAACGTCCGAATATTTTATAACCAGATCGGCTATTCCGTCATAAAAGTCTTTGTATTCTACGCCGTTTTTTACGATTACGATAATCGGTTTACTGAGCGCGTATGCAATACCTGCTTCGACCAGTCGGCCGCCGCTAGGGGAGTCGCTGATGTCTATTAAAAGGGCGTCACAATCTTTTAGATGTTCCAAGGCGGCCGCCCATAATTCCTTTTGGTTTTTGAAGAAATTTGTTTGATAGTTTTCTACGTCACGAATAAAATGGAAATCTTTTATTCCGGCGTCCCTGACGGCCAAACAAAGTTTTTCAATCTCATCTTTATTTTCAGAAGAGTTTTTGAATCGCGAAGTAATGTACATTTTCATAGTAGGTATTGTAAATTTAAATAATAGACGGTTATACGCGCGAGCCGGTAGTCCACTAGCGATGATGTAAGACTCGAAGATTCACTTCCTGGCTGGGAATGAGGGATTCGAACCCCCGATCACGGGACCAGAACCCGTTGCCTTACCGCTTGGCCAATTCCCAATAAATTAGCCAGGAAGTTAATCTTCGAATTGTTAATGAGGGATTCGGTCACTTTCAGCGACCCCGCGAGTTCACTATTGACGATTAATCGTCATCGGAACTTCGCTCTCAAACAGCCACTGGCTGTTTTCGCCCCCGATCACGGGACCAGAACCCGTTGCCTCCATATCATGCGATATGGCGAGTACCGCTGGACCGTGTCGGATGACGCGGTGGCCAATTCCCAATACAAATCGTTTAGGACAGAAATAATTATAACACGTATAAGGATATTTAACAGATGTAATGTCAGGCCTTTTGGATTATAATATTAATATAACTAGGAGGTGAACCATGGACTTACCAAAAACTTACACCGACCAAAACGAGACCGGCTGTTGCCCGGTGCCAAATGTAAAAGAGTGGGATAAACGAAAATTCATTTTCAAGGACAAGCACTTCATTCGAATGTACACGAAAAGTTTTCTGTACGTGCCTTTAAATATGGGTAAAATCATGACTGAACTGTCAGAAACGGCTCAAAAATCCGGCTTTGCAATGCCGGTAAACGAGGCGATGATTCTCAGCCATGAAGTATCACCGTGGAAGGCCGAACAATTATACGGCGTGACTCAACCCGTCGAAGGCGCAGACAATGTGACCCTGAACGGAACATTTTTGTCGCGAGTATTCGAAGGGCCGTACAAAGACGCCGGCAAATGGGTAAAAACTTTGCATGAATATGCCAAAGAACAAGGTTATGAAGTTAAAAATATTTACTACTTTTATACGACCTGCCCAAAATGCGCCAAGCATTACGGCAAAAACTACGTCATCGGTTTGGTCGAAGTAGCCTAGTTTGTTATACGCCCGCCAAGGACTATAATATTGAAACGATATATTACTTTTTAGGAGGTTACGGTTATGGAGGGGTTAGAAAGTAAAGTTGCATTAATTTCCGGCGGAGCCAGCGGCATCGGCGAAGCGAGCGCGATTACTTTGGCAAAATATGGCGTCAAGGTCGTAATCGGAGATGTTGATGATAAAGGCGCGAAAAAAGTCGGCGAAAAAATTCGAAAAAACGGCGGCGAAGCAATCGAGCTGCATTTGGACGTTTCAGACGAAGCCTCTTGGGAAAAAGCGGTTGAAGAAGCCGTAAAAACATATGGCGGTCTGGATATCCTAGTCAATAATGCCGGCATTGGTATTGGCGGAGATGTCGAAACCGAGGCTAAGGAAACTTGGGATAAACTTATCGGCGTCAACCAAACCGGCGTCTGGCTGGGTATGAAAGTCGGCGGCAAAGCTATCAAGAAAAGCGGCGGCGGATCGATTATCAATATATCGTCGATTTTTGGCCTGGTCGGCGGATTTGGGGCTAATATCGCATATCACGCGTCCAAAGGCGCGGTCCGTTTGATGACCAAAAACGCGGCTATCCGCTGGGCCAAAGAGGGGATTCGCGTTAATTCCGTACACCCCGGATTCATTGAAACTCCTTTATTAGGCGAACTGGACCGCGCGCCATTAGTTGCCTGTACGCCGTTAGGACGCCTGGGCGACCCGCAAGAAGTGGCTAATTGCGTCGCTTTTTTGGCAAGCGATTTATCCAGTTACATGACCGGGTCCGAACTGGTCGTAGACGGCGCTTGGACAGCGCAATAAATAAAATAGTATAATAGAAATATATTAAGAATCGGAGGGGAACGTGAAATATATAAAAATTATTACCCTAAGCCTGAGTCTTGTAATCTTATCGGCGATGACGTTCGCGGGCCTGGCAAGTGCTCAAAGCGTCAAAGCTGGCGAAACGATTACCGTCAGCGCTAGCGAGACGATCGACAGCATGCTGTTCGCCGGCGGAACCAACATTAACATTGCCGGCATAGTCAATGGCGACGTCTATTGCGCCGGCCAAACTATTACAATCAGCGGCACCGTAAACGGCGACGTAATTTGTGCAGGCCAGACCTTGACGGTTAGCGGCACGATTGACGGAAGCGTCAGATTAGCCGGCCAAACCGTTTCGATAACCGGAACAATCAGCAAAAGCGCAACGGTCGGCGCGCAAACTTTGACAATAGACACAAATGCGGTTATCGGCCGTGATTTACTGGGCGGCAGCCAAACTACTACGATTAACGGCACGATAAGCCGTGACATAGTAGCCGGGGCAAACAGCTTGACTGTAAACGGTAAGATTGATCACAACATCAAAGGCGCTATCGAGAGCTTTACCGTCGGATCGGCTGGTTACATCGGCGGCGACGTCGAATATACCGGCAGCAATGACCCTGTCATCAGCAGCGGCGGCTCAATTGTCGGCAAGGTCACCAGGACGGCGCCGGAAACCGAAACCAAAAACACCAGTTATGCCCCAATGGCATTTACGGCCGGCAGTTTCGTCTATATGCTTGTCATGATGCTCATACTCGGTGCCGTACTTATCGCCATGTTCCCGCGTATTTTCCGTGAAGCAGCTACAAAAACCATAGAGAAACCGGGCAAAGCGTTTCTTTTCGGGCTTAGCGCGTCCGTAATCGCGCCGGTACTAATAATCATGTTATTCGTTTCGGTCGTAGGTTTGCCGCTGGCAGTACTTACGATTCTGACCATGATTATGTTAGGAATTCTAAGCGCTCCGTTCGTAGGTTATACAGTCGGACGCGTGATATTACCCGAATCCAAGCAAGATATTTGGACGATAATGGCCGGCATCAGCGTACTTGTCGTGACATTCTTTATTCCGATTATCAGCTATCTGACTATGTTTGCAACATATCTGTTCGGCACAGGTATGGTTCTTATCCAAAGCCAAAAACTACTGGCAAAACCAGGCAAAAAATAATCGACCCGACAGCTTTGTCAGCTTGATAGATTATACTGGATAGATGAGTAAAAAAACCTATCCTGTCGTTACCGTGAAATTGGAAAAAATCGTCGGCGGCGGACAAGCGCTTGGCACGCTTGATGACGGACGTAAAATTTTTGTCTGGGGCGGTCTGCCGGGTGAAACCGTCGAAGTTCAAATCACGAAAAAGAAATCAAAAATGGCCGAAGGTACGGTCGTTAAAGTCATCAAGCCTTCAGCAGATAGGCTAGAGCCGCGCGACGTCGAAAGTTATTTGTCGACAAGCCCATGGCAAATCATGAATTTTGAGGCCGAACAACATTACAAGGCCGCTTTAATCGAAGAAGCTTTCGAACTGCATAACATAGTTCTTCCCAATCCAATCGAGATATATAGCGACGAACGCGAGTACGGGTACCGCAACAAAGCCGAGTTCAGCTGGTGGTTCGATAAAGATAAGGACACGCTAGATCTAGCGTTTTACAGGCGCGGCACTCACAGCAAACAACCGGTCGATGGCACCAGTCTGGCTAATCCCGCTATAAACCGCGCTGCCGTCACCATGCGCGAAATACTGCGAGAAAAACCCGGCGTCCGAGCCGACATGTTAAAAACGCTGCTGGTACGGTGCGATAAAAACGGCAACACCGTTTTGCAGTTATACGTAAAAACCGATAATTTTCCTTTGCTTTCGGACATTGAATTAAAGCGACTTGATTCAGACGGTTTCGAGACGATTTATTCCAAACCCAAAAGCCCTGCCAGCGTGATAACCAAAAAACTGCAATCATCGGGAACCACGACTTTAACAGACTCGATTCTAGGCATTCCGTTTAATTACGCCGCCGAAGGCTTTTTCCAAATTAACATTCCTGTTTACGAACAAGCTTTGCGCGATATGAAACAATGGGTGATTGACGATAAACCGGTCATTGATTTATATAGCGGCGTCGGCACGATCGGTCTGACCATCGGCGGCAATGATGTCACATTGGTCGAAATCAACGAATCGGCTGTCGCAGAGATGAAACGAAATATTAAATCACTTCGCCGGGGAAAAAGCGTAAAAGCAATCTTGGCTCCCAGCGAAAACGCAATCGAATATATTAATGGCGACAGTACGATTATCGTCGATCCGCCGCGAGCCGGACTGCACGAGGCGGTGATATCAAAAATACTATCCGAAAAGCCAAATCGGATTATATACCTGTCATGCAACCCGGTTACTCAAGCCCGCGATATCGCCAGGCTAGCCGAGAAGTACGGTGTTCGCTGGCATCGAGGTTATAATTTCTTTCCGCGTACGCCGCATATCGAGCATTTGGTTATACTTGATTTGAAATAATAACCCCGAACGGAAAGTTTCATTATTGCGCTTAAGTTTGTTATAATTGACTCCATGAAAAAACTCTCGGCCGGTTTTACGATAATCGAAGTCTTGGTCACGGTCGCCATCATTGGAATTATCTCGACTATCGGAATCGTTTCTTACGCGAACATACAAAACAGTTCGCGTGATTCGCAGCGATCATCAAAGATTGCAATTATCGCCGCTGCGCTTGAAAAATACTTCGAACAAAACGGCGAATACCCGACTTGCGATCAGATGACAGCTACTAGCCCTAGTGCCGTCACTGAAGTCCTTGAAGGTTTGGACCCCAACGTCTTGACTGCACCTAGCGCTACTAGCGGCGTCAATTCGATTACGTCATGCACCGGTGACCCGACGTCAGATTATTTTGTTTACCAAGTTGACAGCACCGGCACCCAATACAGCTTGAAATACCTAAAAGAAAGTACCAGCAGCACAACAACTGTCGCCAGCCAACATTCCTCGACAACGACACCGGCAACACCAACGATTGCCGCAGCCTTAAACGGCGGCAATGTCGTAGCCACGATAACCGACGCTGCCTGTACTTCCGGCGAAAACCAGTATGGCATACGCACCCATACTAATAATAACGACTGGGGAGTTTATTCTGACTGGAGCACTTCCTCAACATCGACGCCAGTTACGGCTGCTCAGGGTGTTAAATATTATTATCAGGCACAGGCCCGCTGTCATTTGAACACCTCAAACAGCCCAACTGCTACCAGCACGATTACGTCCTATACTCATCCGATTTCATATACACCAAGCACACCGGTCGTCACTACTAACACGGTCGGTAATTACACTACTTGGACATGGGACGCACCATCTAGTTGTCCTTCCGGTACCACGGCAAAATATCGATATAACTTCCAGATTTATTACGGAGCATCGCTTGTTTGGGAATCAGGCCTGACTGAGTACGATTATACGACGACTGGCGAAATTGATACGTCCGATGCTGGCTATAGGTGGGTAGATAACGTCCAGTCCAGATGCCAAAATTCAAATACAACTGGCTCATGGAGTGCAGTCGGAACTGCTGAGTACACCAGATCAACAAATTACACACTAACGACCATCGCAGGGTCGGGTGGTTCGGTCAGCGCCGGCGGCACATATGCCTCAGGTTCGACACCGACGATTACCGCAACGCCAAACGCTCACTATACTTTCACCAGCTGGACGGGCAGCACCGGCTGTAGCGGCACCGCCAGCCATACGATTACTATGGACGCTGATAAAACTTGTACGGCAAACTTCTCGCCGATTAACTTCACGCTTGCAATTTCAGCTAATACCGGCGGCAGCGTCAATACCGGAGTCAACGGCAGCTATCTGGAAGGTTCTACACCGACGATTACTGCCACCCCCAGTGGCGCAGGATATGTATTTGGCAGTTGGTCTGGAGGCGGTAACTGCGCCGGTACCGCTAGCCATACGATTTTAATGGACGCTAACCAAACTTGTGCGGCTAATTTCACATCGAATTTCTTTTATCGCGCAACTGGTGTCTATAACAGTTCTGGATCAACGACCGCAGTTGTAGTCAAACCGGCTGGTACAGTCGACGGTGA
>JAXDCN010000014.1:0-4697 GCA_034677945.1 Saccharimonadales bacterium (SeqCode) | reverse complement strand
AAGCAACAGAATCGCCGCAGATCGCGGCTGACCTGTCGCCTTATCTATGTTTGATTTTGGCGACTTTATCATACTATAATCTGTATTATAACAATTCAAACAGGATTTGTACAGACGTGCCGCGCCGTAATAAACAGATTAAACATATTCGAATAGTGCCAAACGACAACTGCAGCCATAAGCGCCGTTTTCCGTCCAGAACTGCCGCCGAAAAAGCGGCCGATGATCAAATGGCAATTAAACCAGAGCTTGATCTGTCTGTCTATCAATGCAATATATGCCTGAACTGGCATCTGACCCGAAACTCAAACGGAACCGATTAAAACGAATACTCTGCGTAATTAGGTGCAAAAGTATCAACCGGGACACTGCTGCCGCTGGCAGGAATCGCATCATTACCTAGCTGCCCGTAACTATTTTGCCCCCAGCTGTATGCCTTGCCGTTCGATCCAATGACGTAGTTAAAATAATTGCCGGCGATGACAGAGTTGATGTTCAACCCGCTAAGAACACCTGTCGTAACAACCGCCACCGCCTCGTCGTTATCGGTAGTAGTACTGTCTCCAAGTTGGCCAGAATCATTGCTTCCCCAGCAATATATTTTGCTGTCCGAAGCAATCACGCAGCTGTGGTTATAGGCGCTTGAGATACTTAAAATTTTCTTGCCGCTCAAGGCGCCGCTGGTATATACCGCCACTGGAAAACTTCTCTGTGTGGGAGAATTATTATCCCCAAGGTGGCCTTCAGCGTTTATACCCCAACAATAAGCATTACTATCAGAGGCAATAGCACAACCAAAATGGCCACCTGCATCAATGGACAGAACCGACTTACCACTTAAGGCACCTGTATTCGTTACTTGAACCGGAACGTTACTGTCAGTCGGGCCAAGGCTATTGCCAAGCTCGCCGCTACCGTTATTACCCCAAGAATAGGCATTACCATCCGTGGCGATGGCTAAGGTCCATTCACTTCCTTCCGAGATTGCTACGACTCCTTTACCGCTCAAGGCGACGCTGGTGTCAACGGCGACGGGAACAGAAGAATAGGAACCGTCGTTTGGAGCAGAATTACCAAGCTGTCCTGAACTATCATATCCCCAGCAATAAGCCTTGCTATCGGAAGCAATTGCACAAGTCGTTTCGAT
This sequence comes from Saccharimonadales bacterium (SeqCode), assembly GCA_034677945.1. Lineage (GTDB taxonomy): Bacteria > Patescibacteriota > Saccharimonadia > Saccharimonadales > Saccharimonadaceae > UBA1547. Next base: position 3,550 of record JAXDCN010000014.1, on the reverse strand, counting down.
AAAAGCCGCTATGGATACAAGCGTCTTGCCATACAGTGCGCCCGGGCTGCCGGCGGTGCCAGTATAAACCGCTACCGGAACCCGGGACTCGGCGGTTGAATTATTCCCCAATGCACCATTGGAATTACCACCCCAGCAATAAGCCTTGCTGTCCGAAGCGATAACGCACGTATGATCGTAACCAGTCGTAATCGATTTAATCGCTTTGCCACGCAGAACACCGGACGTATCTACAGGCACGGGAGTCAGTTTGTTCACATAAGTCGCGTCGTTATCCCCCAACTGACCGTCGTCATTATTCCCCCAACAATACGCTTTGCTATCAGAGGCAATCGCGCAGGTATGATAACCCGATCCAGACGCAACTTGTTTCCATATATATTCAGACCGGCTGAGGCGACTTTTTCGAGTAAATTTGCGCCAAGTTTCGCCGTTTGATTCGCGTAATAAATTAGTCGTACCGATAGAGGTAATTTCGTTTACTTTACCGCCAGGCACGCCAACAGTATTTACGGCGACAGGCGACAAACTATTAGATCCGGCCGTACCGCCGGTTTGGCCTAGATTATTATAACCCCAGCAATAAGCTTGGCTGTCTGATGCGACCACACAACGCGTCCTCAAATTACCTTCGATTGACATAACGAATTTATTATCCAAAACACCAGTCGTACTGACCGCAAGGGCAGTCCAGCTGCCTGAGTTTGCTACGCCCGTACCAAGTTCGCCTGACGTATTAAGCCCCCAACAATACACTTGGCTATCCGAGGCAACCGCACAAGTGCTGGCTTCACCAGCCGAGATTGATACAATATCTTTACCAGCTAGCGGCGTACCTGCAGTCAGCACGGCAACCGGTACATTACTTGACGTGTCCGACCCGTCGCCTAGTTGGCCGTCAGTATTATTTCCCCAACAGTAGACTTGAGTACCCAAGGCACCAACCCTGTCGGCCGCTAACGCGCAAACATGCATTTCACCGACAGAAACAGCCTTGATTGTCTTACCGGCCAAAACTCCAGCCATATTGACGGCAACCGGTATATCGCTAGTGCCACCCCAGGAACCGATACCAAGTTGACCGGCGCCATTAGTACCCCAGCAAAATATAAGGTTATCTGCCGAAATCGCACAGGTTACAAAGTCACCGGTCGAAATCGAAACGATTTTCTTGCCGCTCATCGGCGTACCGGTAGTATAGACAGCCTTCGGAGCATAGGCGTCATTTGGCTCGTCGTTATTGCCGACCTGACCTAGATTATTGTATCCCCAGCAATAGACCTGACTATCGTCAGCAATAACGCAAGTGTTGTTAAATGCCGCAGAAATTTGCCTGACTTTCTTGCCATACAAATCGCTAGTTCCGTTTACCATACTGACAGCTTTTGGCAGATTATTATATTGAGAAGCGGTGGTTCTACCAAGCTGGCCTTCGCCGTTATACCCCCAGCAGTATACGATACTGTCGTCAGCAATAGCACAAGAATGTGACTGGCCGACCGCGACAGATTTGATAGTCCTGCCATAAAGATCGCTGTCACCGCTTGTCGTATTAACGGGCACAGGAACGTTGGTGCTGCTGTTCGTACCATCGCCAAGAATACCGTAATTGTTATTACCCCAGCAGTAAGCCAGGCTTTCGTATGTTATACCGCAGGAATGATTAACACTGGTTGCAACCTGGCGCCAACCGCTCAGCGCAACTTGTGAAGCACCGATCGAAAATGTCGTCATAGTATTGCCGCTAACCATGACCGCGCACAAAGGATCGGTCGAGCCCGAACAAGCATGAGTCACATTGCCCGAACAATCCGTATTAGGCATCAACGGTTTTTCATCGGTCCACTGAGGAATACCGTTGTTTTGACTTAGACAATATTTGGCGAAAGCATTGCCAGACTCGCCGGCATTTTGCGATAACTGGTTGTAATATTGCGCCGTCAGGGCCGCGCGGACGGACGAAGTCGACGTAACAGCAGCTAATAATACTGTCAGCATTATTATCGACGCGATCAATATAGTAGGGAGAGCGAAGCCGCTCAAACGACGAGGACTCGTTGTTTCATTCCCCTCAAGATTCATGAATTCAGTATAGCATAAGCCGTATTCTAGTCGGAATAAAAAATTATGAATTTCGCAATTTAATCGGCCGGGCTTTTTAGTCTATAATCGTATTAATGAATCAACATCGAACGACTCATCATACGGCTTATTGGACTTATAACGACCATTTGGAACTACCCGTTATTGTTATGGTTCACGGTTTCAGGGGCACGCATCATGGGCTAGATTTGGTCGCAAGACAAATGAACGGCTACCGAATAATAGTGCCGGACATTCCTGGATACGGAGCAACCGAACCGCTTGAATGCGAGCATTCGGTCGAGAACTATGTCAGTTGGCTAAATAAATTCATAAAAGATTTACAGCTTGCCGAACCGCCGGTTTTAATGGGGCATTCGTTCGGAAGTATCATCGCCGCCAGTTTCGCTGCTAGTAACCCAAAATCCATCGCCAAGCTGATACTGGTTAACCCAATCGGCGCCCCGGCATTAAAAGGCCCTCGGGCAACATTATCCAAAATCTCATCGGCATATTTTTGGTTTGGCAGCAAACTGCCTGAACGGGCAGCTACGAAATGGTTTTCATCAAACGCTTTTTCCAAAGCCTCGGTGACTGCCATGGTAAAGACGAACGACAAAGAAATAAAAAAATACATAAATGATCAACACAAGAAAAACCTTAGCCCCAATACTAATAAAAGGGTAATTAGCGAATCATACAAAGCCTCGGTCAGCAGCACCGTCCGCGACTGGGCGACCGGCATTTCGGTGCCGACGCTTTTAATCGCCGGCGATCTGGACGACGTAACTTCGCTGGACAAACAGTACGAACTGGCCGACATGTTTCCGAACGCCAGCATAGAAGTAATAAAAAACGTCGGCCATTTGACCCAGTACGAAACACCTGTCGAAGTAGCCGACGCAATCAAAAAATTCTTGCGGTAATTTACTAGTCGTTTATCGCTTGTTCGTAGTAACCGATCAGCCGGTCTTTACAGTGCATGATTTCATGGCTTTTAGCGATAGCGAGCGACTTTTTCCCAAAATGCTTCAAACGGTCGGGATCTTCTAAGATTTTTATCATATTTTTTGCCATACTGGCGACATTACCTGGTTTTGACAGATAGCCGTTTTTACCGTCCAGAACGACTTCCGGTACGGCTAATTTATCAACGCCTAGTACTGGCAATCCCGACGCCATGGCTTCCAGGATGACGATTCCTTGGGTTTCAATCGTACTGGCCGTCACAAAAAAGTCATATTCATGAAGTTGTTGGGAAAGTTTTTTGATGTCATAGGCACCCCCAAAATTGACTTGTTTGGCGATGCCTAGTTCTTTCGCCAAATTCTGCAGCGAGGCTCTGGCAGGACCGTCGCCTAAAATATCCAGTCTTAAATCCGCATCCTTTTTCAAAGCCGCGTCAAACGCTTTGATGACGACATCGACGTTCTTTTCGTAACCCAGCCGACCGAAATAGACCATTTTT
>JAXDCN010000013.1:0-7567 GCA_034677945.1 Saccharimonadales bacterium (SeqCode) | reverse complement strand
TTTTTCATTGTTAACGCCGGCTACTTGTACATGACGAGCAGCGGAAAACCAGAAAAACTTGAAAACGCGAAGCACGTCCTTAAAAATGCATTACTCGGTCTCGTAATTGTTATTGCAGCAATTACGTTGACCTCCATACTAACTAATGCTTACGGCACGCCACAGACTGCGGGTAACGCTACCTTGCCATCACTCGAAGCGATTCCAGCTACGAATACAGACAGTGGTCTTGTAGACATACTTATCAAAGCTGTCACGGGATTCTTGAATACAATCATTCAAACAATAGCAAGCCCATTCCTTGGTGCTCTCGACTATTTCACAAAATCTACACCACTCATGGCGCAGAATCCAAGCGTATTCAATTTTTGGCTTGCGATGGTTGGAATAGCAGATGTACTACTGATTATCGTTATTGCACTAATAGGGTTTCACGTCATGAGCGCTTCTACTTTTGGTTTTGAAGAAATTGAGTTCAAACATCTACTGCCCCGCATTGGGCTGATATTCCTCCTGATGAATACTTCGATATTTTTTATTGACGGGATTATAGCTCTCTCAAATGCACTTATTGCAGCGGTTGGAAAAGTATCCGGCGCAACAAGTGTGTGGGGTACTTTGACTGAGGTGGTAAAACAGTCGGGCGGTCAAGGTCTTGGAGCACTACTCATGATGATTACCTTCCTCATCTTCAGCGTTATCCTGCTGGTGTATTATGTCGGGCGCTTGGTCACTCTCTTTATCGGAGCCGTCTTATCGCCAATTGTTGCTATGGTATGGTTAATTCCTGGATTTAGAGATTTTGCTGAAACTGCGTTTAAAACTTACTTTATTACCGTATTCGTACTCTTTGTACATGTCGTGATTTTACAACTATCAGCATCGTTATTTACGGGTATGGCAAAATCAAGTGGCAATGATTTTCCAGATACTTTAATGGCGATGGTTCTCGGTCTAGCTACTATCCTTGTACTACTAAAGACTCAAGGCGTCATGATGCAGTTTAGCTATGTCAGTATGGGCGCGCGTAATATGCGTAAGCTTGGCGGACAATTTATGAACGGCGTGAGCTATCTGACTGGTCAAACTAGAAATGTCGTCAGCAAATCTTCCGTAGCAGTGAGGGGTAGCAACAGGACGGTACGTAGCGGCTCCAGCAGATCATCAGGTGCAAGCCCAAGCAATGCGCGCAGTCAGGCCGCCAATCGCGCAGACACATCCAGAGGCGTGAAGGTACGGCGTGTTGCTGATAGCTCCAGTCCAGCAAAAACAGGAACCACATACGAAGCACCCATCTCACCAAGGCCTCGCAGCTCAAAGTTAACAAAAGCGAAGAAGGAGTAGCCTATGAAAGTTACCGTAGTTCCCGCGCAAGTAACGACCGTCGAAGATCGCATAATCGGCAACCTAGGGTTCTCTCAGGTACTCTTACTTATTGTTCCCGTCTTTTTCGGGGCTGGCCTGTTTGCATTGTTGCCACCTATGATGGGCGGTGCGCTGTATAAATACATGACGCTTGCAGTGTTAGGGTTTGTTTGTGCAATATTATCTATTCGAATCAAGGGTCGGATTATCGCATCCTGGCTCACTACAATACTGCGCTATAACGTACGTCCAAAATATTACCTCTTCAATAAAAATACTGTGGCGTTAAGAAAAGAGTATCCGGATGCTACCGAGACTAGTGAAGCGCAGACGACACAATCCGATCACGAAGATATCCTAGCAACACCCCGCCTTGGCACACTTGAGATGGTAAAAGTCATGGCCGCTATCGAAAATCCAGCATCTAACTTCCGTATTGAAACGACTAAAAAAGGAGGCCTGAGTGTCCGTCTTAAAGAAATCGAAGACTAAAACAAGTGCCCGTCAGCAGATAGCTATTGAGGGAGTCCGAGACGGCGTGTTGATACTGCCCGGCAATCAGTACCGCGCGATATTAGAGGTGTCATCATTGAACTTTGAACTACGGAGTGAAGAGGAACAGGACGCGATCATAGATACGTATGAAAGTTTTTTGAACTCAGTCGGGTCATCACTACAAATACTCGTGCGCACCCGTGAAATAGATATGGACAAGTATCTCGCAGATCTCACCGAGCGGCTTGACTATGAAGCAGAGGAGATATATCGCTCACAACTAAAAAACTACGATGAGTTTATCCGCTCATTGATTACAACTAACAAGATTCTAACGCGTCACTTTTATATCATCGTGCCGTATAAACCTACTAATAATGCAGAGTTTGAATTAATTCGCGAGCAGCTCAATATTAAGCTAGACATCGTTGCGAAAGGCATGATGCGACTTGGTATGCATACCACGCAGCTCACGAGTCTTGAGGTGCTTGATTTATTCTACAGTTTCTACAGCCCCGCTCAGGCTAAGATTCAGCCCCTCACCGATCAAGCACTCCAACTCATACATACCGCACTTGTCGAAAGAGAGGAATCCTATGCGCGATAAACTACTCGAGCCAATTCTAGCACCTATTAGAAAACGGCAGCTTGCACGAGAAGAACGAAAAAAAGAATTAGCCATTTCTTTTGGCGAACAAGATGCAATCGATATATTGTCATATGCCGGTCTCGAAGAGAACGTAGATCATCTCTGTATTGACGGTGTATACATGCGAACGCTATATATTTCCGGATATCCGTTTGTTGCAAACTCGGGCTGGATGGATAGTCTAGTCAACTTCAATCATGACACTGACATTAGCTATCACCTACACGAAGTAAGCGCCTTGAGCGCCCTACCGAAGCTCCATCGTAAAATCACAGAGCTAGAATCAACTAAACGCGCAATGATGCGTGCTGGTAAAATTGTTGGTTCGGAAATCACCGACCCGCTTGAGTCTGCTATCGAATTGCGCGATAAAATCCAACGTGGGCAGGAGAAGCTCTTCCAGATGGCAATTTATGTCAATGTCCGCGCCGAAAGCCTAGATGAGCTAGATAAAACGACCAAGTTGCTAGAAGCAACATTATCCGCACGCTTGTTCTACTCAAAAGTCGCTCGATACCAACAGCTTGAGGCGCTGCAATCAATCTTGCCGCGAGGAGAAGACCAACTTGACCAAAAACGCAATCTTGATAGTTCGTCGGCTGCTTTGACGTTTCCATTCATGTCTTCAGAACTCGTACAAGAGACCGGCATCTTGTACGGGGTAAACAAATCGAATAATTCGCTCGTTATCCTTGACCGCTTTAGTCTCCATAATGCTAATAGTATTGTGTTTGCGCAGTCTGGTTCGGGCAAAAGCTACACGACGAAGGTTGAAATTCTGCGGCAGCTTATGCAGGGCACGAAAGTTATCGTCATTGACCCAGAGCGAGAATATAAGTTGCTCACCGAATCTGTTAAGGGTACGTACATTAAGCTGTCGGCCAAAAGTAAACAAAAAATCAACCCGTTTGATCTCGCCACGACGTTTCATAAGATTAGTGACTTGTCTGAGCATGCGCAAGATCTAACCGAGGTTATTAGCCTGATGGCGGAGGGGCTATCGTCCCGCGAAAAAGCGGCGGTCGACAAAGCGATACTCACGATTTATAAACGCGCCAAAAAAGAGCAGCCCCTACTCGAAGATCTCTATGCCGAGCTACAGAAGCTCGGCCAGCTCAAGTTATGTGAACGACTTGAGAAATATATCTCTGGCTCGTTGTCCGAAGTATTTAATGCGCAGACAAATATTAAGCTGGATAACCGACTTGTCATCTTTGACATCAAAGACTTACCGGAGAGTTTACGCCAAATCATGATGCTCATTATCAGTAATTTCGTAAAGAATCAGGTAATGGCGAAGCCGGAAAAGCGATTGTTGATCATTGACGAAGGCTGGATGCTGCTTGAACACGAGGAATCTGCTCGCTTTGTCGCAGGATTGGTACGCCGTGCTCGTAAATACTACTTAGGTGTGTCTATCATATCCCAGCAGGCTAACGACTTTCTAAGAAGCGACTACGGCCGCGCGATTGCTTCGCAAAGCGCATTACGCATATTGATGAGACAAGATACGACGACAATAAAGAATGTTGTGTCAGAATTTAACCTGAGCGAGTACGAGCAACAGTTCCTGCTTACATGCGAGCGAGGCGATGCTCTCATAATCGCAGACCAAAATCACGTTGCGGTCAAAGTCGTTGCAAGCGACAAGGAGCATCCGCTGATTACCACAAATCCAGCGGAACTGTACACATGAACCCGGCAGTCATGACATTTGGAGCTATCGGATATAGCGGCAAGAAGCTACTAGCCGTTTCACTTACCTCACTAGCTGTAATCATATGCCTGCCCGTTATGGCTGTGTTTTCAATGGGAACCGAGGCTCTCAGTTTTTTGGCAAATTCGCCAAGTGCAACCGCTGCAGAATCAAAAGGTTTTTACATGGGCGGCATGGTTCCGGGCAATACCTACGAATGGGGAAACTGCACCTACTGGGTATACGCAAAACGATACTGGGCGGGTCATCCTATTGGACAATACTGGGGAAACGCTAACAGATGGGATGAAAGCGCACTCGCGGCAGATTATGTCGTTAATCATACGCCAGCTGTTGGAGCAATCTTCCAGACTGATGAAGGAGAGTGGGGTCACGTTGCCTATGTAATTCGCGTCGACACGATAACTGGCGACTGGACGATATCTGAAATGAACGCTCCAAATCTAAATGTCGTATCAGAACGAACGTTCACGAAAGCCTCTGCAGGTTATTACGATTTCATACACGACAAGAAAGGAGCACCCGCATGGACGACGCCGTTCGAGTTATCGACACCGCCGCTAGCTACTGGCAACTAACTCTGATAATCATCGCAATTGTAACTGCCATAGCACTCTTATATATGACGGCTACTGAAGCAGCGAACAGAGTCCATTTACGTCGTCGTAAATCTATCTGGCTAGAAGTAACACCCCCAACCTCAATCGCAAAGACACCAGAGGCAACCGAGCAACTCTTTTCGGTGATCCATGGCACAAAGTCAGCCCGAGCACTTAGGGATAAACTGCTGCGACGTTTTCCAGTTTTTATATTCGAAATCGTATCGACTCGCAAGGATGGTATCAGATTCTTTATTCAAACAGAGCAGGCACAGTCAGTGATGATGCAGAAAATGATAGCTTCGTATATACCTGATTCTAGAGTAAAGGAAGTTGACCGCAAGATATCACCCGTCAACAAAGTTATCGATTTTAAACAAACGAATCATTATGTGCTCCCGCTTACCCTAACAAGCGTCATGGAGCAACACGATCCTCTATCGTATGTCACTGGTGCCATGACAAATCTATCAGAGGGCGAAGAGATAACGCTACAGATAGTAGCCACACCACTCAAGCTACGTGAAGCCGACGCTTTGTCGCACAGAATATTGGGCAATGAAAATATTTTGCAACAAGTCGGTGGTGGCAAGTTATCGTTCTTGGGGCGCATCGGAAATGTCTTTGGCAAAGCTGCCATGGGGGCAACTGAACTTACTGGCGAGATATATATGGGAACGACCTACGGATATCAAAATCAGTATCGTCTTAAGACTCATGATGCGCAGCAAGAAGCCAGAATAACAAAACATGATAGACCTGCACGCACACTCAGCGCCTTTGAGTTAGAACTCATGGAAACGATGCATCAAAAAGTCACCCACCCGCTCTTTAAAGTTAATTTGCGAATTTTGATAACCAGCGCTGACGCAAGCGGACATGCGGTCACCTTAAAGTCGGTACTTGATGGCTATAGTGTTCCGCCGTATCAATCCCTAAAAGCAAAATTTGACATACCCTTTACCACTAAGCTCCGCAGGCTGAATGCAGAACGCAGGCTCCCTTCAATTCTACGCCGTACGGCACTCGTGCTTGCATCGACTGAGCTTGCAAATTTATACCATTTCCCGGCAAACAGGATAAGCAAGACTGACAACTTAATCTCGTCGCTAAGTCGAACCCTACCGGCACCTATCTCACTAAAATCAGGACGAATGCTAGATGTCATTATCGGCAAAAACATTCACAGAAGCACAGCTACTACCATCGGGCTAGAAGCGGCCGAGCGAGAACGGCACATGTACATAATCGGCGGTACCGGTAACGGTAAGACAACGATGCTACAGTACCAAATAGTTCAAGATATCAAAGCCGGGAAAGGTGTCGCCATCATAGATCCGCACGGTGACATGGCGGAAACGATCTTGAAACATATTCCTGAAGAGCGTGCCAAAGATGTCATATATTTTAACCCTGACGATTTAGAGTATCCGATTGGGCTTAACATGCTTGAAATTGCTCCAGGGCTCAAAGATAATGAGCTACTCCGAGAAAAGGACATCATCACTGAGTCAGTGGTGTCTATTTTCAGAAAAATATTCTCGGATGAAGACTCTGGCGGTCACCGCATTGAATATGTGCTACGCAATACCATTCAGACCGCTCTTACGACGGAAAGCCCTACGTTATTCACCGTATTTGATTTATTGAACGATTCAAAGTATCGCAAGAGTATCACAAAAAACTTACAAGACAAAAATCTCGTAAACTTCTGGAAAAACGAAATTGGAAAAGCTGGTGAAATGCAGAAAGTAAAAATGGCCGCAGGCATTACTGCTAAAATCGGCCGGTTCTTATTCTCCGCATCGGCCAGACAGATTCTCGAACAACCTAGATCTACAATCGATTTTGATGACATCATCAATAGCGGCAAAATATTGGTATGTAATCTTTCGAAAGGACTGCTCGGAGAAGATACTTCCGAGCTGTTCGGAATAACCATCCTTGCAAAATTACAGCTCGCAACTTTACGTCGCGCACGTATAGAGCAAACTGAACGCCGACCATTTTATCTATACGTCGACGAATTCCAGAACTTCGCCACTACATCGTTCGTGCAGCTATTGAGCGAAGCGCGCAAATACAAGATGTATCTTACGATGGCAGAACAGTCCACATCCCAACAGGACGATCAACAGATGGTAAGTATTATACTGGCTAACGTCGGAACGGTCATATGTTTTAGGACTGGCAATCCTCAAGATGAACGCCTTCTACTGCCTCTATTTTCACCATTTATTGAACAAGGTGAAATCAATAATCTCCCAGCATACAACTTCTATGCAAAACTGTCTGCCTTGCAGCCTCAAGAACCTATGTCTGGTCAAACCCTACTCTTAGAAGATCAAGGCAGTAGTAAGATTGCTAATATGATTAAAGAGTACTCAAAGAAGAATTATGCCAGAAAACAGCAACAGAGTAGCAACGAGGATTCATCGAAAGCTGCACCTACCGTTATCGATAAAAATCTAGACAAAGTAGTTAAACCAAGCACCCCGTCTTCGGGTATTCTCGAAATCGAGATGGGTGAAGGCTAGATTAACTGCGCTTTGCAGAAAACTCTTCGTAAAGCTGTTGTAGCTCATCGTCGGAAAGTTGATGCCCAAGTTCATGAATTACCGTCTGGTAGTATTCAAGATAGGCGATAGCATCTTCAGGCGTGGCATGTTCTGGATCGATAGTCTTAAGGTACGCTATCGTTTTATCGATATCGGCTTCATTCATTTCGTATGGCTTAAAATC
>JAXDCN010000012.1:0-3504 GCA_034677945.1 Saccharimonadales bacterium (SeqCode) | reverse complement strand
GGGCACGTTACTTCCCTAAAAGCAGGGTCTGATTTTGCCATTTCCTTTATTTCGCTGGTTACTCTTGCCGGGTAATCGAGTTTCGATCTCTTAATTTCATCAATCAGGGACGAAGAAGTGTCTCTGGTTAATTTTGCATAGGTGTCGGTCATTTTTTTATCTGATTGTGCTTGAACACCCTGCATAAAGGCGTGTCCCCAAAATTTCCTGGTCAGTTCAAGGTTGCCTTGTTCATATAAGCCGACCGGACAAAAGAGCAAAAGCCCGTTGACTTTGATATCCGGATTGTTGTTTTGAAGTTGGACTGCCACGTTGGCTGCTTTTTGACCGCCTCTGGACTGACCTGCAAGAACAACTTCCTTTAATCCCATTTCTTCGATGAACTTGGCAATTGCTTTGGCCTCGGTAGGTAATGAGTTGTTGGAAATATTTTCGGCCCTGGTCGTGACGGATATTGCCAGTGAACCGCCGTCTTTGACGGTTTCTTGGGCTAGTGTCTGAGATAATTTTTCCGACGATTCGGCATCCGAAGGCATTGCCCAGCCTGGGAAATAAATTACGCCCTTATCAGCCGGTTCTAGTTTTTCGCCGCTTTCGACATCAGGCAAATAACGTGTCCAGTCCACCTCGACGTTAATGCCGTCGATTTCATAAGAACGGTTGCCTCGTTCGCCGTTTTCGGCTCCGTCTGCGACCGGCGCCTCAATCAGTTCAGGGGCACTGTCAGCTTTAGGGACATTACTCTCAATCTTGGCTGATGGCATTTTTTCCATAACATAAGCATAACACGTAATTGAAATGTCGCGGAATTATGATATCGGTTTTGAGTTATATCTGTTTACAGTTATAATTATTACTAATATGCAGGACGCGAAAGAGGAGGTTAGGTCGCGGTTGAACATCGAGGACGTTATTGGCGAATACGTCCAACTTAAGCGTGCCGGCCGTAATTTCAAAGGCCTTAGCCCGTTTTCCGGCGAGAAAACACCCAGTTTTTTTGTTAGTCCGGATAAGAATATTTGGCATGATTTTTCATCGAACAAAGGCGGCGATATCTTTACTTTCGTGATGGAAGTCGAGGGCATGGATTTTCGCGCCGCTTTGGAGCATTTGGCCCGCAAGGCTGGCGTCGATTTATCGATGTACGATACCAAGGGCAGCCAAGAAATCGCCCAGTTGAAAAAACGTCTTCTATCAGCGCACGAACTGGCAGCTAATTACTACCAACAAAGTCTGATTAAAAACCAGCATGCCTTGGACTACGTGTTCAAGAAACGGGGCCTTGATAAACCGACCGTCCAGAATTTCAAAATCGGCTACGCGCCGGATAGTGGTGATGCCCTGACTCAGTTTTTGGCCAAAAAGGGCTTTTCCGCCAAAGAATTGTCACAGGCGGGGCTGGTCAACCGCTTTGGCGGCGATTTGTTCCGCGGCCGTATGATGGTGCCGCTGATGGACGGCACCGGCCAGATAATCGGCTTTACGGGACGGATAATCGGCGATGACCCGAACGCTCCTAAATATCTGAACACGCCGCAGACCTTGCTATACGACAAGGGCCGCCATGTGTTCGGTCTGTCCCAAGCCAAAGAGGCGATCAGGGCCTGCGATTACGCCGTCATCGTCGAAGGCAACATGGACGTTATCAGCAGTCATCAGGCCGGTATCAAACAAGTCGTGGCGACGGCCGGCACGGCCATGACCGAGAATCACTTGAAAGCTTTGGTTCGTTTGACCAGTCATATCAGGCTGGCGTTTGATGGCGACAAAGCGGGACTAGCCGCGACCGAACGGGCCATCCCGATAGCCCAGGGAGTAGGCGTCGAACTGACAATTATCACTTTGCCTGGTGATGCCAAAGACCCAGATGAACTGATCAAAAAGGACCCGAAATTCTGGCAACAGGCGATAGATGACGCCGAACCGGTCGTCGATTGGGTAATCAAACAGTACTCGTTGCGCGAAGATTTGAAAACGGCGGCCGGCAAGCGGCGCTTTACGACCGCGGCGCTGGACGTGGTACGCATGTTGCACGACCCGGTTGAACAAGAACATTATCTAGCGAAAATTGCTTCGTATAGTGATTCATCGATCGACACTCTAAAGGAAAAGCTTGCATCTGGCGATGCCCCTGTCGAAGCGCACTATAAAAAAGTTGTTCAACCTGCCGAAATAACGCCGGATCCGTCCGCTTACCAAGATAATCTGCTGGCCGTCGCTTTGATAGACGCTGCTACTCACGACTTGTTTCGTTCGGCCGATATCGAACATTTCGCCGGCGAACACAGGCAGGCCATAGTCAAATATCTGACCGAACATGGCGGCAAGCCGATCAAAGACACCCCTGAAGAATTGCAAAATTACGACATCTATGTAAAAATATTACTATTAAAGGCCGACGCTCGATATGCCGACTGGAACGACCAAGATCGTTACTTTGAAACGGCACGATTGCTCCGCCAAGTTATAAGCGAACAAAAGAAAATACAAAAGAATCTATTAACCGAGCAGCTGCGCGAAGCTGAAAGCTTAGGCGACGACGCCAAAGCCGACGAAATCCGCGGTCTGCTTAATAAACTTATCAAGGAGATACAAAGTGGGCAAAGATAATGATGACGCCGAAGAATTGCTATTGGACCCGGCATTAATTGATTTAGAGGAAGGTTCGCTTGTCAGTATCGACGAACCGGCTCCCGAGGAGCTTCAGGACGAGGAAGAGGACGACGAAGATGTCCTGAACCGCGGACAGTATTTTGACGATGCCAGCGACGACAGTGTTCGTCTGTATTTGCGCGAAATAGGCAAGATTCCGTTGCTGTCTTCCGAAGAAGAATTGGAACTAGCCAAAAGGGTAGTAGCTGGCGATAAAAAAGCCAAGGACAAAATGGCCGAGGCGAACATGCGCCTGGTCGTTTCGATTGCCAAACGTTATAGCGGCCGCGGACTGGACTTTTTGGATTTGATCCAAGAGGGTAACACCGGCCTGTTGCGTGCCGTCGAAAAATTCGATCCGGACAAGGGCTTCAAATTCTCGACCTATGCGACTTGGTGGATTCGCCAAGCCATTACCCGTGCCATCGCCGACCAGGCTCGCACCATCCGTATTCCGGTGCACATGGTCGAAACGATCAACAAATTGCTGCGTACCCAGCGCCGCATGACCCAAGAATTAAACCGCGAACCGACCATCGAGGAACTGGCCGACGAACTAGAGATGGAGCCGGCCAAAGTCGAATACGTCATCAAAATCAAGCAAGACATCACGTCGCTTGACGCCGGTGTCGGCCGTGACGGCGAAGACGAGGACTCGGTACTAGGTGATTTCATCGAGGACGGTGACAGTATCACGCCGGAAGAATCGGCTACCTCGCAACTGCTGCGCGAACAGGTCCAAAGCGTCCTGTCGACGCTGTCCGACCGCGAACAGAAAATCGTCAAAATGCGCTTCGGTCTGGAAGGCGGCAAGAGTCACACGCTAGAAGAAGTCGGCCGCGAATTTGCCGT
>JAXDCN010000011.1:0-10154 GCA_034677945.1 Saccharimonadales bacterium (SeqCode) | reverse complement strand
ACCAGCAAAACCTCACCCAAGCTGAGGTTGCGAAGCGCGCCGGAACGACAGTAAACCATTACGCTAAAATTGAGCGTGGCGAAGTCGTGCCGTCGCTCAAAACTCTCGAGAAAATCATCAAAGCTCTCGGCGTAAAGTCGTCCGATATACTGCCGTTCTAGCTCGGCGTATCGTCGCCATGCTTTTTGAGAAACTCTTCAAAATCGAGCTTAGTCTTGCTGCCGATGCCGATAGAGACTTCATCCATGCGTTTTAGCATATAGATTGCATAGTCGCGATTGGCTTTTGCCGGATCATTGTAGCGAAGAAACTTCAGCGCAGCTTGTATCGCCTCTTCACTTTCAGCGAGGTCTAAATCTTTGAAATCTTCGTCAGCGGTCGACATAATTCTTCATCCCTATAAAATCTATCAATTGTTCTGCTTGCACTGAGGATACTACTCTTCTCATTATCTCGCAACTGTCGCTAAACGACAAAATATTCAAACTGCCCTCGTAAAATACCTCACTATCGATAATTGCTAGCTTGCGGTGATGACCAATGGTATAGAGCACTAAAATGCCCATTTCTTGCATCATGCTCACCGCTTCGAGTGCCTGGCGGCAATAATCACCATCATGCTCTACTGGATCTTTTGTGTTGATAATCACCATAACCCCACGACGACGAAGCTTTGTGAGAATGGGCAGCAGTGCCGCCATGCGCCGTGTGGTGATAAACGGGCTCTCGATAATAACTTCGTGCCGGGCGCGCCGTAAATCACGCTCAAACTGGCCGTAGAAGGTATTCTGGTCGTAAAGGCTAGAGTTTTCCATCTAAATCCTCCAAATACACCTCACCATCACGCATCGTTACGCCAAGTGCAACCATTCGGTTGTAAAGCAACTCTAAATCAGCAAACAACTCCTCCGGATTGAGTTTCAAATCTGGGACTTCAGACCCTCCAAATAGAATAGGGACCTTTTGGTCTCTATTCTATTTGGAAGCTGCAAGTTCGGTACTTGAAGTCGAGGCATTCTGACAATGTCGAGGGTGAGGACCGCAAGTCTGCGGTCCGCAAGGCGACGTCACAAATTAGCTGTGCTTATTTGACTGACTCGCGGGGTCGCCAGAGGTGACCAAGTCCCTCCTGGCCCTCCAAATAATAAAACCAAGTTATACCTTGGTTTTATTATTTGAAGATCCGAAGGCTAAGTCCACTTTTGACCATTTTGTTATTATTAAACTATGCATAAATCACAAGAAACCCTATCAAAAGAATTGGGACAGGCTTCAAAAAAGGTCAAAGTCGGTGGATATTATTATCATTACAAAAAACCAAATGACGCTTACGAAGTTCTGAATCTGGCCGTTACGGAATGGGACGACAATATTTGCGTGATATATCAGGCACAGCACGGCGACAAACTGATATTCGTACGCCCGCTGGACAGTTGGTTGGAAAAAGCCGAATGGCAAGGTAAAACCGTCGACCGCTTCACGCAGATAAAATAATTGTCTATAACTCGTCTTTTTTATTCGTAATGAATATGCCCCACTGCCTAATCAGGCGCAGGGTCGTTTTTAATGGCAATTCTATCAACATATCAAGGACTAAGGCCACGATATTAACACGAGCGTACTTGTCGCTAATCCATTGCCCCACGATGACGAATGGCAGATAAAAGAAGTCGCGTAACATCGTAATGCCGCTCTGCTGTCCTTCGACGACTTCCAGTTCGCGTATCTGCCTGGACAGGCGAAAACCAAGGAAACTGGCAGCCGAGAGGAAGGTAAAGAAGATAAACAAATGCAAGATTTCAAAGCCGAAATTAACCAGCAGCAGCGCGACGCCGCCGAACACCAAGATCGAAAACATCGCATAAACAGCGTTGAACGCTAGCCCAAATCCCTTGCTTGGTTGGCGCGAAAGCATGACTGCATGATTGTCGCCGTAAAGTAACTTGTCAGCTGCATCGGTCAGCGCCTGAGCGTTTACCGGTCCCGGCAACCGCAACGTGAACCGCAACAAGATCATGTATATCGGCGGAAATAATAAATTGATCACTAACGGCAGCAGCAATAGCGAGCCCGCAGTAGCATAGTCATATGGCACTTCAATTGCTATTCCGATCAAGACTTTCGTAATGATCAAGAACATTACGCTTTTTATCACACCTTTGTTAATACGCTTGTTTATCTGAGAATATTCCGTTTCAATCCTTTTGCCGTATGTCGATAAGAATTGCTGGCGCGATTCGAACATCTGCGCTGCGTTGTCATTATCATCAATCAAATGCCACAAAATTCTCAGCGGCGCCGACTGCCTATTAACCAGCCTGTATACTTTATCGGCAGCTTTGGAATCCAGGATGCCGTCAATCATTTCGTTGGTTTGTTTATAGGCATTGCTGCCCGGCCTTTGCTGGTATCGCTGTAGTAACACCATGCGTACCTTGGCGGGATCGGATTTTAATAATGCTCTATGAACGGCAACAAATAAAGCTACCTCGTAGTTCGAAAGCGACGGTCCGAACCTGCGACGGTTAATCGTTTTTAAAAAATAATCGTACGCAAATTGGGCAAACACCTCACGCTTGAAATCAAAGATTAGCAGCTGTTCGATTTCGACCGCTAGGATATCAAGCGACCATTCTTCTTTGCCATATTTTACGTGAGCAGAAAAATACTCAGACGCCAGTTGGTTTATCTGTTTAATCAATGACGAAGCTATCGAATCGTTCTGTAAATAACCGGCTAGCGTCAACTCTATTATCAATTCTTCGCCGCTGTCGCCAACAACTGCCTCATCACGGGTAAGAAAAACTCGTTTATAAAACCTCTTGATGGCATATTGCAATAAATGATCTTCGGCGTACTCGGCCGCGTTACGCAGTTGTTCATAGGCATAAGTCAAAGTACGGCCGGCACCGGTCACATGTACTTTTTGGGAATGAAGCCGACTAGTAGTTGCAGACCTGTTTTGAGCTACCGCGGCGTTCAGCGCGCCGGAGAATTGTCGGCCTAATTGGTTCAATGTATTCATACAATATTATTCATACAATATATTCGATATCCAAAAACGCCGCTATATAGCCCGTTTATAGATGATGATTATACGCTAGGACTAGTGTTAATACAAGGAATAGGTGTAGACTGGTACATCCGGACGGGTATCGTCCCTCACCACTTTCAGGCGTTTCATAATCTGATTACAGATTATTACACCCTGAAAGTTGTGAGGGACTCCTCCGCTCACTTGTTCAGAAAAATAACCACCTAAAAGGCGGTTGCTTTTCTTCACTTCGTTCGCTACGCCGAACCGCGACCAACAGGCAGCCAAAGCTGCCTGGTCGGCGATTAGAATTCGGATCGGCGTGACCAAATAAAACAGACCAGAAATATCTGGTCTGTTTTATTTGGTACACCCGGACGGATAGCGGCCTGCGGCCTTCTCCATTCGTTCACGAAAATATGTAAACACATTTTCGTTTCACTCATTACGCCGAACCTACGGTTCGGATTCGCTTCGCGAATCTACCAATAAGAATGGGTTACTCATGAGTAGCCTATTCTTATTGGTACACCCGGACGGATTCGAACCGCCGACCCTCTGTTCCGAAGACAGATGCTCTAATCCGCTGAGCTACGGGTGCGTACCAGAGGTAATTATACCATGCAAACCTATGTTGGGCTATAATGAATGCAATGCAGACTCAAAACGACATACCGATAAAAGACCTCACTACCATGAGACTCGGTGGCAGTGCACGTTTATTGACGGACGTTAATACTAACGATGAAGTCGCGGCAGCCTGCCGTGAAGCCAAAGCCAAATCATTGCCCATATTCGTTATTGGCAGCGGCAGCAATATAATCGCAAAAGACCAGGGCTTCGACGGACTAATCATCCGTATGCGCATACCGGGATTTGAAATCATCGCCGATGATGATGGTTCTACCACTATTTGTGTGGGCGCCGGTGAAAATTGGGACTCTATTGTCGAACGAGCGGTTAACATGAACCTAAGCGGCATCGAAGCCATGTCCGCCATCCCTGGAACAACCGGTGCCGGTCCGGTCCAAAACGTCGGCGCCTATGGCCAGGAAATCGCTGATACGTTAGTCTCGCTGCAAGCTTATGACACGCAAACCGACAGTTTCGTAACTTTATCCAAAGCCGACTGCAAATTCGCCTACCGTTACAGCATATTTCGCGGCGAAGCGGCGGGACGCTATGTTATCACATCGGTGACTTTGCGTCTGTTAAAAACGCAGCCCCGTCCGCCGTTTTATGATTCGCTGCAAAAATATTTCGAAGAGAACAATGTCCAGACGTTCACCGTAAAAATCGTCAGGGATGCCGTCATGAAATTACGCCAGGAAAAATTGCCAAACCCCAAGTACTTGCCAAATTCCGGCTCTTTCTTTAAGAACGCTATCGTAAACGCCGAGCAAATTGACAACCTGAAAGCTATTGACCCGAACATACCGCTATATAAACTAGCGGACGGAAAATATAAAATACCGGCCGGTTGGCTAATCGAACGCGCCGGTTTCAAGGGCAAACTGCTGCATGGAATGCGCGTGCACGACAAAAACGCTTTGATACTTATTAACGAATCGGCCGCTTCGTACGATGATTTGGCTAGCGCCCGTGATGAAATAATTAGCAAAATATACGACATGTTTCATGTCCGAATCGAACAAGAACCGCTCGAAATCTAAACCGCTTGCGATTTAAACTTAAAGTGCTTATGATTGTATTATATGAAGTGCCGTGGGTTCACTATTGTCGAGTTGTCTATTGTTATCACAATCATGGCCATTTTATTAGTCATGGGGGTCGTCAATCTGCGCGACGCACAGGCGAACGGTTATGATGCGGAACGAAAATCTGACATCGAAAGCATTGCTTCTCACCTGGAAACATTTTATTCATCAGGCACCGACCAAAGTACCGAAACCGGGCGATATCCGTCGACCGTTCTAGTAGCAAGCAGTTCGAATATGACGTCGATGTTGCGCGACATCGATTTGAAATTAGTAACCGCACCCGATCCAAGTTCCACGCCGACTACGACGTTCATAGCGGCGACCTGCACGGACGAATGTATTCAGACAACCGCCGGTGTCACTCCGCAGCCTACCATTAACCAATACGTTTACCAACCAATCCAAAGCGACGGTACGCTATGCATAGCCGAAACACAGGAATGCCGCAAATTCAACCTATACTACAGACTTCAAGTCGATAACACCGTGTACATGGTGACGAGTAAAAATCAATGACAACAATATCAAAACAATCAGGTTGCAAAACCGTTAACCTGTCGAAGGGTTTTTCTGCAATCGAACTATTAATTACTCTGTTCATCGCGGCTGCCTTTTTAGTGTCCGGTTATCAACTATACAATCTTGTCATCAAAGACGGCGGGCAAAGTCGTCAGGCAGCGCGGGCAAATAACGCCGCCTATGATTATCTGCAGCGATATAAACCGACAGTAACCAGCACGTGCGTAGCGCAAACACCGGTCAACAACCAATCCGATTCCACCGTGACTGGGCTATCAAATGTCTACGTTACCGTTTCGATAACCTGTCCTTTCGGCACTACTTCAACCGTATCGAAAGTACTTGTCACTATTGCGTATGGCAGCCCTCAAAAAACAGTTACAAGTTCGTCCTACGCTAACAGTACTGACTACACGACGCCTGTAAATATAGTGTATGATGGTCTTATCTTTTATTTGGATGCCGGCAAATCAACTTCATATCCCGGCAGCGGCACTGCCTGGAACGATATCAGTGTCAGTTCATACAATGCAACTCTTAATGCTACAGGATATACTTACAACAGCTCGTATGGCGGCATGATAACTTTTGATGGCACAAGTGGTTATGCCAGGTCATCATCGGCTGGGTTCAAGCCCCTTATCGGCAATGCTTATAGTATTTCGGTTTGGATCAATGATACTGCAACCGAGTCCCAAATAACTACATCGTATGATAGGTTCGTAGCCTTCGCGAACGGCACGACCGGCGTACAGCTGGGTCTTGCCCGTTACAACAGTCATAATTTCTTTTACATCCAAGAGGGCATTTCATCTAATCTAAATGTAAATCAAAGAGTCGCGGACATGACATATACCGGTTGGCATAATATTGTTGCAACAAGAGACGGAGCTAGTACTTATAACATATATTTGGATGGCACGGAGTGTAATTATGGCGCGTATGCTGGAAATTCAACTCCTTACGTGACTGATACCGGATATATATACATTGGTCAAAGGGGTAATGGTTCATACATGCACGGCAGCATACCTATCGTAATGATATATAATAAAGCACTGTCAGCCCCAGAAGTACTTCAAAATTTTAACGCCTTCAGGGGAAGGTATGGGATATGAAAAAGAAAAGCATACATGGTTTTACGATCGTTGAAATAACTATCATCGTGCCGATAGCTATACTAGCGATAGGCGTTTTCATTACCGCAATCGTCAGTATGACCGGTGACGTCCTTTCGACTCGAGCATCCAATGCCTTGGCCTACACCGTCCAAGACGCCCTTAACCGCATTGAACAGGATGTCAATTACAGCGACGCGTTTTTACCTGTTAATAACATAACTTTGACGTCTCCCCAGGGATATAACGACGATACAACAAACTTTCACAACGCAGACGCCACCAACGGCACGATGCTGATATTAAAAACTTTTGCGACGACCAGCAACCCGCTCGGTTCGGCACGAAACCTTGTATATAACGACGGGCAGCCATATCAATGCAGCAATTCACAAATCAACAAGAACACACCGCTGACGTTGAATATCGTGTATTTCGTCAAAAACAACACTCTATGGCGACGAGTCATAGCGCCGACCGCCTACCAAACAATCGGTTGTAGTGTACCGTGGCAAAAACCCAGTTGCGCGCCGGGATATTCGACCCCCAGTTTTTGCAAAGCGCAGGACATGCGAATGGTCGACAATATAGTGGCCTCAACAGGATTTAGCGTCAAATATTATTCAACCACCAGCCCGACTGCCCAAAATACCATCGCTAGCGATAGTGCTCAAACGGACAGCGCAAGGTTAGCAGCCATGCAAACGACAAATATGGTCAGTGTAACCATCAGTTCGGCAACTACGATTGCCGGCCGGGATATCAGCCAATCAGGAACGACACGAGCTGTCAGCCCAAATAATAAAGTATCATCAATATTAAATTGTCCGTCCGGTTTCATTATCGTACCCGGCAACGGTACATATGGCACATCTGATTTTTGCGCAATGAAATACGAAGCCAAAGCGGACGATAACGGAGACGGTATCGGCGATACGAATCAGTCTACAACTAGCAACACATGGCCAAACGATACTTACCCAATATCAGCAACAAGAAAACTTGTTTCAACTGCAGCCGGCTATCCGGTAGCAAATATTAATCAAACTAACGCTATTTCGTATGCCGCGAACTATACTTACGGCTGCAGTTCTGGATGTCATCTAATAACCGAAGCCGAGTGGATGACTATCGCCCAAAATGTCCTATCCGTACCAAGCAACTGGACTGGCGGCTCGGTAGGCAACGGCGAGATATACAGCGGAAATAATGATAACGTCCCCTCTGTTGCGCTCCAAGCCAGTACTGATGACAATGGTTATTTTGGTACCGGTAACAGTTCTCCATCCAATCAATTACGCACATTAACACTAACGAATGGCGAGGTCATATGGGACATGGCGGGCAACATTGATGAATGGACGCAAGGAACTATTGCTGGCGGCCAGCAACCAGGTTTATCAGGTGAATCAGCATACGCTTGGAAAGAATGGAATAACAGTTCTCTGCTTATGAATGGCTTACCATTCATATCGCAGCCTGTATCAACAGGTCTAACTGGAGCTAGTAGCTGGAGCTCGGCCCAAGGAATTGGTCAGCTTAACAGTAATTATGGCCAACCAACGGGGACATCCTTCCGTCGTAGCGGTAGCTATTACGCAGATGATATAGCTGGTATTTTAAAATTAGATTTGAGTTGTCCTTCTACAAACGTCAGTGCCACCCAAGGGCTTCGCGTTACAAAGTAGTAATTATTAGTTATTAATCTTGAGAATCATCAATAAGCACTTAATTAAATACTGGGGCTTTTATTCATTACAAACCTCTTGTGCTTATTCTAGTGCTGTAGTATATTTGATTCATAATCTAACAATTAGGGGGCATTAAGAATGGTTCTATACAATATCAAGAGTAAGTATGGGGACAGCGGTTTCACGATCGTCGAACTGTTGGTCGTCATCGTGGTCATCGGTATCTTGGCAGCTATCACAGTTGTGTCATACAACGGTGTAACGAACAAAGCTACTCTGGCACAAAACAGGTCAAACGCTTCCGCAGTCATGAAAGCCGCCGACGCCTACTTTGCCGAAAACGGTTCTTACCCGACAGCCGCTAACATAAACACCGGCACCGTAAAGATTCCAACAAACTTTACGATTATTGCCACAGAACCGTTAGCTGGTACACCTACAGCTATTACTTACGTTCAGGCATCCACCGGCTACTGTATTCAATACTGGGACACGGTAGCAACTGGAAAAGCAACTCTAGCCTCGGCTGGTTCAGGCGCTTCTTGCTTGTAATAGGATAGTCCAAAGAATATTAATGATAACTACATTTATAAGGAAAAAGATATGAAATTACACAACCAAAAAGGTTTCACGATCGTCGAGCTTTTGGTCGTCATCGTGGTCATCGGTATCTTGGCAGCTATCACTATCGTGTCATATACCGGTGTAACTAACAAAGCTAACACTTCGGCTGCTCAGGCCAACGCCAATTCGGCTATGGCTGTAATCAGCGCATGCGTAACCGATACCGCCGGCTCGAACCCTTGTGCCGGAGTATACCCGACCGCTACGAACATCGCTACGAACATCGCTACTTATGTAGCCCAAGCAACCGCGTTAACCAAGATGCCTTACGGTGTCAGCATAGTAAACGGTGCTACTGCCTCTGCTTTGACGACCGCTAACGGCAAGGTCACCGTAGGCTACATGGCAAACGCCGGCCAGACAGGCGCATGTATTTCTTACTTGAACTACCAACTTGCACCGGCTAATAATGACCTAGGGGTATACTTTATCGGTGCCGCGACCGCCTACACGCAAACAGCTACTGGGCGAATCGCGACTTGTACTTGATCCGTATTTGGTATAAGCACCTTCACTTGAAGATATAACACAGGAGTTAAATATCAAATTATGACAAGAATAACAAATAACAAGATGCGCGGTTTTACGATCGTCGAGCTGCTTGTCGTCGTCATAGTCATCGGCGTCCTAGCAGCTATCACGGCGGTTTCGTACGCCAACGTCACGTCGAGGGCAAAAACTTCGGCGGGACAATCGGCTGCCACGAACATAATGAAGAAAGTGGGCACCTACACTGCTGACGGATCGACTGGCAACTGGCCGACGACATGGTCTTCACTGAACGGAGTAGGCGTTTCGTCAACTAATACGTATTTCATGACATCGACCGAACCGGCGTTCACTACGCTATCCAGTACAGCCACTACCCCGGCCATAGCGGCAATGCCAGCAAATCCAGAAACAATTGACTACTACCTATGCGGCACCAACACGACCGCAGCCGCCACGACTTATGGAACGGTTAACGTGCCGACCGGTGTCAAACTGCAATGGTGGGATTACACGACCGGGGCTATAACAGCTAGCCCGATACTCATAGGCACGACTAGCGGTACACATACCAACGGTTATAACGTCACTTGTTACAAGGTCGGCATCGCCGATGCAGTTGCCGGGTTTATCAAGGCCAGTTACAACGAAACTGGCGCTTATCCGACAACTGCGGCTGCGGCTTCCGCACTCACCCCCGCAGGAGCAAGTAAGCCTACGGGCGTAACTATCTCTACTGCAGCCCCTGCCGCAGGTACTGCCACTACACAGGTCAGATTTGACTGCGGCGTAGCAACAAACGGTGCCGGCCCATGTTTGACCACAACGTCAGGAAGAATTGCATATTGGGACACGTCAGGCACTCCGCAAATAAGGTTTGTCTACATCGGTTCCAACACGACAAACTTCTGGACACCTGCGTCGTAGGTTAATAGCATATCCCCAATTAAATACCCGC
>JAXDCN010000010.1:0-17693 GCA_034677945.1 Saccharimonadales bacterium (SeqCode) | reverse complement strand
ACAGCTAATAAATCAAGTTCGTTCATTAATATCAATTATAGCAAAAATATCAGCCTAGGCCTTGCGCGTCTTTCGGCGCGTTTTTTCTAGGCCAAACTTTCGTTCAAATATGTCGCCGCCCCAAAATCCTAGTGTCAGCGCGACGGCCATGACATAAAGAGGTACAGGTGTCTCGAACCACGATTTATGCAGGATATCGTCCGTTATTACTGCAATCGGGGTCTTGGTACCGCCGCTAATCTGAACGGCAGTTTCAGTGATGGCTGTCTTGTTGCCGGCGTCTTTCAGTTTGAAGGCTATCCGATAGTTTCCGGCGACGGAATAACTGAACTTTAATTTGTGATAGCCCGGCGAAGGGATGCTTAACAAAGTGTCCCCCGAGCCGCCGAACCAATTAGCACTGACGGCATACGGCGGCGTACCGCCCCACACCACTATCCCCAGCACCTGTTCTAAACCGGGGCTGAACAATCGCGGCACGCAGACCACCTGGATATGCGGTTCCCCGCCGGTTGGAAGATTTCCTGTTTTATAGGTATCACACTCCTGAGCGTCAGAGTCTATTCCAGGAATTATCGAAGGGTTCTCGGGCAACGGCACCGGCGTCGGCGCAGGAGTCGGTTCGGCCGGCGGTGTCGGCGTGGGCGTAACAACTGTTCTAATGACATAGACAGTTACCGGCTGCGTCTCGGGGCCGGCTTGGTTAAAGCTGTCGTAATTCAACGCGCTAAGGATATTGTCACCCAATTGCAGTTGAACCTCTAAATCAAAGACACCTTCTGCCGTACAATAAGTCGAACCGACAAGCTGACCGTTATTCGAAACAACGACAAATGTGTCAAGCACACAAGTGCCCGAGACTTCGATAGTATACTGATCTGTCAGCTCCAGCCCGTCCGCCGGAGAAGTTATTACCGCGCCCTCCGACGGAGGGGGTCCGGGCACTATGGCGCCGACCGATATAGTGCCGTTTTTGGTTATTTCTAGCGCACCGGCCTGAGTTATACTAGCGCTTACGAACAAGAATATGCCGACGAAAAACAGAATAATCATCAAAGCCAAATGCGACGTATGACGATGATGTATTAACTTGCCGGTGTGTTTGTGCTCGGCAAATTTTAGGTGACGCAAAATAGGGCTTCGAGAGCTAGCTGATATTGCGGTTTTGGTGCCGCGCAAAGACTGCTTTTTAATCTTTTTTGGCCGGTTTATGTTTGTTTTTGGATGAGCTTTCATTCAATGCTCTTTCGATTATGCGTCTATTATATACTTTTATCATTCTCGATAAAATGTAAATTACCGTCGCAAGGATTAGTAGGAGCGTCAAGATAATTTTGTAAGGTATGACCCAAAAAGTAATCGTGTTGGTTATTGCCTGGCCGGTCGTACCGTAGCCCAAAGTCAAATTGGCGGTATAGCGTCCAAACAACCACTCTTTGTTTAATTTAACTTCGTCGAATCGGCGGATACTGCTAGGCAGGACGTTCGATTTGTCTTCGTTGACCGGCAGATTAGCTACCAACCCGCCAAACATATCGCGGATTTCCACGTTACCGATGGGCTTTACATGGATGTTACCTTCGTTTTCTATACGAGTCACGAACCATATCGGCCCGTTTTCAAAGAACGAGCTTTGCCCGCCTTTCTGGGTTTTGGAAGTGTAAAAAGAAGCCAAATCGGCCTTTTCAGTTATCGTGCCGTCAACCCGTATCAGGGTTAGTACCCCCGCGCTGGCAGTCAACGCTACTCCCGTGTTTTCCATTTCTGGTGCCACCCCGGAAAAATTAATTACACCGTAATGGCCACCAGGCTCGGCATTATCCGGAATAGTAATCTGAATCGTAATATTTTTTGATTTATGGGATTTCAATGTAAACTGAGGGATTTCTGTCACCCACGATTTAATCGAAGCGCTGTCCGGCAATTTACTATCTTTCAAGATGCGGGCGGAACCGCTTTCGTCAGTCGGCGCCCCAAAGTCATCGACAGACGAAGTGTACCCCAAATCCGAGGCTGTCGGATTCAATACATTGATATTGATACTATAGGTATTCCCCTTCGCTGCGTTCAGTTCGACGCTTGGCGGGCTGACCGTTATTCCCTGATCGGCGTTCGCGGTTGAAACTTGTGCATTAGCAGGGACAAACATGATTACACCCAGCAGAGTTACTGCTGCAATCAGCCCAAAAATATGTCTTAATAGACCATTACGATTCATTAAAAGTTTGCGGTTGCAACGTACGTTATAGTCGTTGAGTACGCGCCGGATGCTGTCGCACCGTCAATATTTGCGATGTAACTGGTAGTGAACACGTTGCTATTGGTTGGAGCCGATGCGGTCGCTATCGTATCACCAGCCGTATTAAATTTGAAACTGTCCGCAGTACCGTAACCGGTGGCAGGTGCACCAGAACCAGTACCCGTTTTGTCAGCACCAACGTCCGGCGTCGCGTTATTCATCAGGTTAATACCGAATTGTTTACTATCCATGACGGAAGCCCCGGCAACCGACATTGCCGTAATCTCATTCAAGCCTGATGCTAGCGTATCGCCGCTGTAAGAAACCGAGTAGCCACTGGCTGCATTGGTCGCCACGGTCATCGTTGACGTACCCTTTCCGGTCGTACCGGTCGTAAGCAAACCTAGTGCAACCGTATCGCCAGCCAGCGTAAAGGTCAAGGTCTCATCAACCGAGGCAGTTACCGAAATCTGTCCGGCCGTCGATGTCGCAACCGTGCCGGTGTCAATCGAAGTAGTCCACGCATCGTCCGAGTAAGTAGTTATCCGAATAAAGAAAGTCGAATTTGAAGCGCTCGGATTATGAACTGTCGAAAAGTTTGCGGTTATGCCGGCAGACGGTGAACCGGTATTGGATGTATTCTTGATGCGGAGTGACGTCGAATCAGACGTATCAATTGTCCACGTACCGCCACTACCGATATTGGTTGGCTGTTGAGCCAAAGTCGCAGGTCCGGATGAGGACGAAAAACCACTTGCTGCACCTGTTTGCGTACAAGCGCCACTGGCAGTGTCACATGCTTGGAACTTGACGGATTTGATTGTCGTTGATTGCGCGGCCGTGAAAGTAAAATTATAAGTCGTATCGGCACTGGCCAAAGAACTTCCGATTACAACTTTTCGGCTGCCAATTGGGTCAGCAAACACGTTCGATGGAAAGTTAATTAGCAATAATGCAACCGCTAAAAATATACACGCTATCCGCGTTATTTTCGTTTTCAATTTCGTTTTTACCATTTTATACCCGCTTTGGCGACAAATAGTCTTATTTTGATAATCTTCAAGTGATATAATAACATAAGCGTGAAAAAAACAATAGTGACGGCGGTATTTCTTGGGTCTACGCTAACCTGTTTGGTATTTATTTCTTTTGCCTGCAATGCGCAGCCTTACGGTAAAGGTACTTACGACGTTGACGTACCCTACGGCGACCAAACCTCACTTTCTATTTCGACCGACGGTAACGTAAATGTACCGATTACTCCGACATCAAGCGGCGTATTAGCGACCGGAAACAGCGAAATTACCGTCACGTCAACCGACGTAAAGGGTTATAAACTGTATATCCGAGCGCTGAGCAGTACCGATATGGATAACCTCGGCACAAAATTGCCGGCATCAGCCAATGTGACTCCTGCTGCTCTCGCGACCAACACCTGGGGGTATAATACCGACGCATCAACCGATTTCGTAGGTATTACTACAGGCGACGTACTGATTCACGCGATATCCGTACCGGCATCAAGCGGTGACATTACGAACGTTACCTACGGAATTAAACTAGATCTAGCAAAGCCTGCCGGCAATTATACGGCAAGTATCGTCTATACGGCCGTTCCTCAAACTGACTGACGTCTTTTTGAATATCTTCGGGCCAAACAATAGATAATAATTGCAACGATTATTACAATCGACGCGACCGCCCAAAACGGTAAATAAAGCACATAATTCGTTTTTATCACGGCTGGAGTATCACCTAGGCCGACAGTGAATATGTATTTATATACGCCAGGTAGACTAGGAAGAGGTAAGGAATCAGATACTGACCGTACCGTGCCTGGCAAAATCAAGGCCTCGCCAGACATTGTCACTATCGTCGTATGGCCTATGATATTTCTAACTTGGACATTATAACGACTGCGAAAATGAGTCGTTCCCGAATTTCTAACCGCCATGCTCCAAGTGCTTTTATCACTGACCGACCAGGGTGACGATAGCGATACTAAATGACCGGCTCGCGAAATATCGCCAACTACCGTTATATAAAGCAGCGTGCCGACTCGTTGAAGCGTATTGATGCCGTTGACTGATGAGCCTGCGTCAGTACTTGCGAATAGGCTGATGTACCGACCGCCAGGTTCGGCCGATAAAGGTACTCCGACGTAGTATGTAATTTCTCCGCTTTCGCCGGCCGCCAATATTACTTTTTGCGGAGAAAACGTTACCCATTCAGTCACGTCTGATTTGGCTGTAAAAGCATAGTCATACTGTTGATTAATGACGCTGAATTCATCTGCATCTAAACTCACTTCAACCGGTAAATTTGAGGTATTTTTTAACGAGAAATGTCCATCGGCTACGTTGCCGGGGGCGACATCAAGTTCGTTTCTAAGCGGCGAAATCTTTAGGCTTTTCGCTGCATTATCGGCAGCCGCAAAAGAATTGCCGTAGGGTACGATCAATACGATAGTAATAATAGCAATGAGCAAGCTTACCGACTTGATATATATCACTAACCCTTTTCGACCCATTGCGAACCATCCCATACTTTAATCGGAGCAGTCGACCAAGTTGATCCACTCCAATATTTCACCGGCTTATAGCCCCAACCTGTACCATTCCATATTTTCACGCCAGTCCCGCTGAGCGAATTATTCAATCTTACGATTATCCGCGAAGCATACAACGGTACATTGGTTATGTTGGCATCGATATATCCGGCAACAGGCATCGTCATTTGGCTACTTCGCACCCGATACGCCCCACTTACCGACGAGTTTGCAATGTCATCCGGCGAACCATTCGGGTCGTATTGCAGCTTGGCAGCATCAGAGGTATCTGAACTGGTATTTATTTCATGGTAATAAGCATAGTTTGAACCCCCCCATTCCAAATAATTCCAATAAACATCGTAGTTCTGTAAGCCGGTCGAGTTTTTATACGTATTCAGGACAAGGTATTGAGGTACGAGCTTCTTTACGTCTGAGGACGACTGTACAGCGATGACCTTAGCATTGTAAATCGAGTAATTGTACGATCCATTTTTTATAGAAGATGCCAAACGATAATTGCAGCCGTTAGATGCCGTAAAGCTAACCCTTGACGATATCGTCGGCGTAAGCGAGGTGGCTCTGTTCACTACCGTTACTACATCCGACCACGTCGACAAATCGCCGGCATTATCCTTTTGCAACGTAATTGTTACAGCTGGTTGCGGACCGGTCGCTGACGTACTATATGAGACTTCGGCATAACAAGTCGGTGTTGGTGACCAGTCGACGGATGAAAAATACCAATATTTCGGATAATTTAACGGCAAAGAGGAAGTGTTATTTTTACCGGTTTCATAATTGCCTATTTCCACCTGGGTTTCGGTGCCGGTAATATTATTTTCGCCGAAATCCTGCAGTACAACGACTTTCGAAATAGTGACCGTCACCTGGCCATTAGAAGTCGTTTGCGGAACTTCAACGTAAATGTTCGTATTACTCGAAGGATAAGTAAACTGGTCTGATCTAAAGAACGTCGGCGAACTGATGCCGCTTGGTATGCTGAGCTGGGCAATCACGCTGCCGCCAGATAAGTTCTTCAAATATACGGTTTTACTCGACGAATCGGTATTCGTCGCAACCACTTGAAAATAAGTCGAAAGCGTTCCGCCTAGGTTCGTATACAGGCTGGATATTCCCGTCGTTACTACGCCCGTCGAAAGACTGGAATAAACGCCATCAATTAAATTCACTTCTTGACGAACCCTAGTATTAATAAACAGCCAACTAGTATTATTGCCAGCATCGTAATTAGTGCCATCAAAGCCATTAATCGTTTTGCCGCCTGAAACTGACGCGTCTGAACGCGAAACGTCAATATTAGAAACCGAATATTGCAAACCAGAAACCTTTAGTAACCACGTCCCTGAAGTAAGCGAGTTTCTGAAACATAATTTATTTCCAACACCACCGTTCCAATAAACATCGTTAAATTCATAAGTCGCACCCGACTCGAATTCTATTCGGGTATTCGGCTGATCGGCCGTGAATCTACCCATAACTTTTGCTGCCGTATTGAAGTCAACGCTCGGAACAAAATCAGTACGCTCTTCGTCAGTAGCACTCGAGCCTGATATGTTGGTTATGTGCAGATCATAAAAAGCCGAGCCACCATTCAACGTCCCTGACAGCGTCTGTTTTGTCGTGCCATTTAAATTTACGGTCGAAGTACCGGCAGTAAACGTGCCACTATTTGTCCAATTGCCAGAAATATTGTAATTACTCGCACCATCGGAAATAAGCGTACCACCGATTAAGACATCACAGGCCGTTAAAGTTTCGGCCGCGTCAATCGTCAAAGTATTGCCCGACAATATTTGAACAACTTCATCTGAATAATAATTAGCGATCAGCGTCGCTGGCGAACCATTGGAACTATGAATTACGTGGGTCGAATCCTGATCATAATCGTATTTTGCCAGGTCTCCTAGCGTCAAACTTCGGTTCTCGTCCGAACCGATCGACAAAGTATGGGTATTTAGCACCATGCCTTGGACTAAGCCTTCATCGCTATAGGTTGTTACTGCTGTCGAAACATCTTCCGATGACGCATCTGAAATAAACGCTGTTATAGAATCGCCACTATCCGGTTTGGTCGTCAAATCAATCAGCCAGTTACCATCGCCATCAATAGAGCCGATATCGTCAGTCAAGTTACTATTTATTGCTACCGCGACCGTTCCGCTTGTCATATCGGACGTACCGGTTATCGGAATAGTGGCTCTAAAGCTTCGGATTTCGGACCACACACCGTAGGTGTTTGAACCGGTCGGATCGATTGCCGCCACACGCCAATAATAGATACCCATAGGAAGGGCCGACTGGACAGTATAATCAATCGTCGAACCCGAATTGTATGGATGGCCCGAAGTAAAACCTGAATCAATGGCCGAATACACCGAGCGGAGCGGATTGCCGGACTGACTATCGAAAGTAATCAAATTATCTATCTGAATATTACATTCCAATTTATTCAAATCATTATCAGAAATCGTAAAATTCAAGGTTGGCAATCCGTCATAAGAAACCAGTCCTCCGTCATCCGGACTGTTCAGAGTCGGTTGGTTCGGTGGTGAGTTAGCTATAATATTCGCAGTGGCGGTTTGGGTTGCAGTCTGGCCGGTCCTTTGAATGCGAGCGGTGGCGGTCTGTTCGGCAGTTAAGCCGACCGACTGAATACGGGCGGTGGCGGTTTGATTGCTCTGACTAACGCCTGGAACAATTATATTTGCAGTTGCAGTTTGCGTGGCAGTCAGGCCGGTCAATTGTATACGGGCAGTCACGGATTGGGTTTTTGTTTGACCGGTTTTTTGGATACGGGCGGTAGCGGTTTGGGTTGCTGTCAAGCCGGTTTTTTGGATACGGGCGGTAGCAATTTGAGTTTTGGTGTCGGATGCCGCCAAAATTTCCACCATATAAGCATGTTTGACCGTACAAGTAGCGCCGGCAGTACCGTCTTGGTTACCAGTCGCCGTGCCCGGAGTAAATACGGCATGGGCCATCGTCAGTGCATTATTAGTATTGTTTTGCGTCTGCAATAGCGACATCGCTGACGGCTTCGTCAGTGATATAGTGCCGGAAAGGTAATACCAGCCGCCCCAAACTACATACAGGCCGTTCGATGACGGCGTCATCGTTGCAGCGCGGACGATAGTGCCAGACGTACCATACAGAGTATTTGAATATACCGAATATGGATTACCGGATGAAACCGCACCGCGATAGGCTGAAATCGCGCCTTGCATCTGCTTAGCACTCGTCGACGTGAACGAATAAGACGAGCCTTCCGATGATGCCCGCTTCCAGAATAATCCAACCTGATACCGTTTCGAGATTGCCTGAGTATTTATCGTATTCCAGCCTGCCGGCGCCGTTACAGTACCGGCCGTCTTGTTAGTGGCCCAAAACGATGTTACGAAGGCGATCATTATATCGCCGTCAGCTAGACCGCTTGGTGTAGAAATCGATACCGATGTGGTAGTAGATTTGTTCGATGATGAATTTACATATGATAAAGCCATCAGATTTCCTGAATTTCTTTAACTTTTTCGCCGGCCTTTTTGTATTCGTAACCGAAGTAATGTTTCAAACAAGTTAAATTTTGCTCGCCCGTATCCAGGTTGCGCTCCAGTTGCATTTGCCTATAATAGATAGGCTTGGCGCCTGCCGGTAGTTTTGTAAAATCGAGGTCGTAATGCTGGCCATTTTGTCTGACCAGCGAAAACCGCACCATTTTGCCATGCGCTTTTTCCGGATAATGATTAATGATATCAAACAGGATATTTTTGCCACGTACAAACGGACTATGATCTTGCTCGTCTTCACGATGCACATAGCCCGATTCGTACTCAGCCTCAATATTGTATCCGAATGCCATTGTATTGGTCTTCCTCGCTCATTTAACGTCATTGTATTGACGGTATGATTGTTAACTTTCGGTCCAAGTCGCCGTAATCGTCACACTGGTAATATCACCGGCGCTCGCTGAACCGGTCGTTTGCAGCTGAGTCCTAAAGCAATTCCCATAAACTGGATTAGATGCAGAAGTCGACGAACCTGCGGCATAACCTAACGTGGTAGTCGTAAAGTTGGCAGCAGCACCAGTCGTCGAAGCCGCCCCATCGCCCGTCGCCGTCGTGCTAGGCGTCGTACCGGACGTCACTACCGCCCCAGCAACCGTCAAACCTGTTCCAGGGGTATTAGTGCTGACCTTATAAGTTAGCGAACTCAACATGTTGTATGTACCGCCAAATTTTATCGCCTGATATTTGGAATAACTGTTATTACCGGCAGTAATCGGATACGACGAATAAGCCGACGTGCTGTCATCAATATTTTTCCAGTTGCATTCGGCCCTGGAAGTCGTTTCAGTCGCGGCATTCGTGCTATTGCCTTCTGACCATGTCTGTGTAGATGCCATCTTGCCTCCTTATTGTTTGATTTCTTTGTGCCAACCAATGATGTTTCCATGCTCATCATAATCTGCCACGATTATTTCACCATTTAATTCGGTCCCAGCCGGTACTCCGGCTAATTCTTCCACGCTATCTGCCATATACTACTCTCCTAATCTTTATAAACTATTATATTATTTTAATTCGTATCAATCCATATATCACCTACCGCAGGTGTTCCCATGGTCGAGGGATCAATCGTACCGACAGTAACCAGCCTTGAAACATCGACAATGAGCGACCAAGATCCAACCGCATTACTGGATGTCGATATACAAGTCAGCCTAGCACGTAGTCCTGGCGATAATGCGACAATCAAATCTGATGTTCCATAGGGATTAATCGTCAATGCGCCCGTAGAATTGTTGACGATTTGCCACTGTTGACCAGTAACGACAGAAGACGTCACATCAGGCATCTTTACCGTCTGAGTCGTACTGCCCGTAAAATATTGCTGGTATGCGCTGTTTGATGATAAGTTCGTAGTTCCGGCGGACGTGGCCGTAGTCGCATACCCATCAACCATGTTATTAACCGTCAAATTACCGTTCGAATCCCTCTGAGCTATCGTCGAACCTGTCGCAGCCGTCGCTACCGCTGGACCCCAAGCTGGCAAACCGCTATTGACGTAAAGTACCGAACCGGACGTACCACCAACTGCCAATCTTACGAAATTGCCACCACTGTCCCTGTAGTATATATCGCCTGTCGCGCCTGAACTGTCGTCATAAATCGCAGCCGTTTTGCGAATCGGCGTGCTGTCCGTGAAATAATACTTACCGCTGAGGTATTCTACGGCGCCCGCCTCGGCAGCAGTCAAAAGCGAGCCGGAAGTAAACTTCAATGGCGCCGTACCAGCCGTGACCGTACCGGCTCGCAACGTTATATTTTTATGGCCACCATTCGCCGCATCATTTGTGCCGGTATTGTAGTGTTCCTTTTCGATGTATTGATTTAGGATTTCACCCCATGATCCGTCATCGCCGTCGACGATTGGTAAACGCTGCTCGGCCATCGCCTATGCCCCGTACTTTCCGCCGCCAAAACCGCGCGATATTTTAGACCTGTCAAAGAGGCTCAGTCTTCCATTCTCAGATTGCTCCAATACTGAAATCAATGCCTTAAAACCAATAATACTAAGAATAACTAGCCCGCTATACTTCAAAAAGTCTTTACGGTCCATCTCTTTATCTTTTATATTTTTGATGATGTTTTTATCCGTCATACCCTATCCACACGTCACACCACAAATATATGGTAATCCATAGTAATCATAAGCTATAAGTGGCAAGAAATCAAACTTATTACTTATGATTACAATCTTGCATAATCGCAACAGATCACATACAATTGTAGTTACATTAAAAGAGAGGGAATATGGGAAAATTCGAAG
The DNA here is from genome assembly GCA_034677945.1 of Saccharimonadales bacterium (SeqCode). Classification (GTDB taxonomy): domain Bacteria; phylum Patescibacteriota; class Saccharimonadia; order Saccharimonadales; family Saccharimonadaceae; genus UBA1547. The sequence continues at coordinate 7,059 of JAXDCN010000010.1, read as the reverse complement.
TAATATTAATTATAGTTCTAATAATCACGGTCCTGTTCGTTGGCGGCAAGAAACTGCCTGAACTAGCCCGTGGCGTCGGCGAAGCTGGCCGTGAGCTCAAAAAAGGTTTCAAAGAAGAAGACAAGAATTCCGAAAATAAAAACGACTAATAACAAGGTTTAATGAAGCGTGGGCAAGAAAGTCCGAGATCCGCATCAGAAGATGACCGTATATGATCACATACGTGAGCTTCAGATGCGGTTTTTTTATTCAGGCATAGCCTTGACGCTTGCGGGTATTGTTGTTTTTATATACTATCAGCCTCTGCTAATATTTCTCAGCTCGCCGCTTGAAGCGCCATTATATTACAATAATCCGGCCGGCGGCTTTAATTTCATAGTGAAAGTTTGCTTTACCGGAGCTTTGATTCTGACGATGCCGGTATTGATTTATAACATTATAATGTTCGTTCGCCCGGCCATCGAGAAACATCTACCAATAAAAAGGGTGTTTATCGTGGCAAGTTTATCGACCATATTGGCGATAGCCGGTGCCGCTTTTGCGTTTTACTGCATCTTACCGGGTACGTTGCATTTTTTGAAGGAATTCGAAAACAGCGGGCTCAGCGCCCTGATAGCGGCTGATGATTATTTGAAATTCGTAACCAATATCATCATTACTTTTGTCATCGTTTTTCAACTGCCGCTTATTATCACATTTTTTGACAGCATAAGACCGCTGCAAACTGAGAAGCTTTTAAGAATGGAAAAATGGGTAATACTAAGCAGCGTGGCTGTCGCTTTAGTAGCCCCAATCACATACGACCTTTTGACTAGCTTGATGCTGGCCGTCCCAATAATTCTGCTTTACAATCTGTCGGTAGTTATCGTCGTCATCAGGCATGCGCTGGCAAAACAAAAAACGACTAGCCAAGTCGAAACACCGATGATAATTGATGAAGACCTTATCGCCCGTTTTGCCGACGAACTGGATAGTTTTCGTAAGGTTGAAGTCGCCACAACGACGTATACGAATACTACCGGACAAATGGATATCAAACCGTCGCGTAGTGCCGTCAAGACGACTGTCGAACCAGCCGCTTGGGTTCATGAAAGACAGTTGCATCGAGCTGCGTTTAATTCGAACGTTAAGGTTTTTTCAGATATCAGACCAATCAGGAGGGTTAATCCCTCTTTAACATGACAGTAAAGGCTTCGGATGGGATATCCACCTTACCGAAGCGTTTCATGCGTTTTTTACCCTTGGCTTGCTTGGCTAGCAGCTTTTTCTTGCGCGATACGTCGCCACCGTATAAATAGCCGGTAACATCTTTGCGATAAGCCGATATGTCCTCGCGGGCGATAAATTTGCCGCCGATGGCCGCTTGCAAGGAAACCTGAAAGTTTTGACGCGGAATGACTTCTTTTAATTTACCGACGATTTCGCGGCCCAGAAAATGAGCCTCGCTGCGATGAGCCATGATGCTTAAAGAATCTACAATGTTGCCGGCCACGTAAAAATCAATTCTGACCAGGTCTTCGGCTCGGTAATTATCGAGTTCGTAGTTGAATGACCCGTAACCACTGGTCACCGATTTTAGTTGGTCATAAAAATCTGTCAGCAAATTTGCAAGCGGCGCTTCAAAACTGATTAAAGCTTGTTCATCAATATAGCTCAGGTTGCTCTGGCGGCCGCGCTTTGAAACGATAAGTTGCAAGACCGAACCAATATATGCTTTCGGCACGACGATTTCGCCTGTTATCCAAGGTTCGCGAATTTCTCTGATTTTACTGACATCAGGCAGGTCGCTGGCACTTTTGATGTCCAGTTCACCGCCACTTGAAAGACTAACCTGATAATCGGTCGAGGGATTGGTGACGATCAAATCCAAATCGTATTCGCGTTCCAACCGTTCGCGAACAATATCCATGTGCAAAAGACCAAGGAAACCAATTCTTACGCCGAATCCCAACACAGGTGAATTTTCCGGTTCGAACTGCAGAGCAGAATCGCTGAGACTAAGTTTTTCGATGGCATCTTTCAGATTTTGATAATCGTCGTTACTGACAGGGAAAAAACCGGCGTAAACGAACGGTTTGACTAATTTATAACCCGGCAGTTGTTCGTTCGAATGCGAACGCTTGGTCGTTACAGTATCACCAACACGAGCATCACGAGTCGTGCGTAAATTTGTGACTATATAGCCGATTTCACCGGTCGCAAGTTCTGATCCCGGTTTCATATTAGGACTGAGCGAGCCGACTTCCAGGGCGATTCCTTCGGCCGCCGTTGCGATCATTTTGACGGAATCATTTTTTTGAATCTTGCCGTCAACCACGCGAACATACAAAACCACGCCGCGATAATCGTCATAATAACTGTCAAAAATGAGCGCTCGTGCCGGTGCGTTATGATCACCCTGAGGCGGCAATATCCTATCGATGACGGCATCAAGTACGTCGTCGACACCCTCGCCGGTCTTGGCGCTGATTTTAATAATGTCTTCTTCGCGGCAGCCTAACAGGTTGATTATTTCGGCGCTGACCCTAGGCACGTCGGCTGCCGGCAGATCAATCTTGTTTAGAACTGGGATTATCGCCAGATCCGCATTGAGTGCCAAATAAACGTTGGCCAAAGTTTGCGCCTGGATACCTTGGCTGGCATCAACCACCAAAACCGCCCCTTCGCAAGCCTGCAGTGACCGGCTGACTTCATAGCTAAAATCGACATGACCCGGCGTATCAATCAGATTCAAATCGTAGCCTTTATACTTCATTCTGACCGGCGCCAGTTTTATAGTAATTCCCTTTTCGCGCTCTAGTTCCATGCTGTCGAGTAGCTGCGATTTCATCTCACGCTTATCAACCGTACCGGTTATTTCGAGCATCCTATCGGCCAGCGTCGATTTGCCGTGATCAATATGAGCGATGATGCAAAAATTTCTGATGTGGTCTGTCGTCATGCTTTCTTAAATCCGCCAAACAGAATCTTTTTAACGCGATCGATTATCGGTTCGGGCTCGCTCAAACCAAGCACGTGGCTTAGCGCTACATATGACGAAAGCCCGATCGCTACAATAAGAGCGAATTTCGGAAAGCTGGCAAAAAAGCTGCGATCCATCGCACTTAACGGCATCATCAAAACACAGAGATAAGTGATGATCGCCATTAATCCGGTAGCGCTGGCCATACGCCCGACTGCATGGATGAATACCTTATCAAACAGACCAGGTATACGGATAGCCATTATCGTAAACAAAATAAATGCCTCGACAATCGATACTATGGCGGTTGCCCAAGCTAAGCCATATGGCCCCAAATCAAGCCCCATCGTAAACCATATAGCCAGCGAGATGTTAAGCGCAATCGAGAAAAGCGAAATATACAGCGGCGTTCTAGTATCTTGCTGAGCATAAAAACTTCTGGCCGAAATATGATAAATCGAACGGAATAATATGGCGATAACAAGAATTCCCAAAATACCGGACATCAACACATCACCGCCGTTTTTAATGAAGTTAATCAAATAGCCGCGTCCAAAAAAGGCGATTACCGTCACCGGCAGCGCCAGCCAAATGATAACGCGAAGCACGGCCTGTAATTCTTTTTTGAACAAATCCGGCCTGCCCTGCCCCAAACGCTCAGCCATTTTCGGAAAAGCCGCCGTGCTGATAGCCACGCCGATTAGATTAATCGGAACGAACGACATGGTCGATGCCTGCTGATAGGCACGAATCGTACCGGCAGTCATTCGCGATGCCAAATTGGTTTCGACGATACTGTTGACGTAATCGATTCCCTGATCCAGCGACCTGGCCGGCAACAGCGACAACACCTTGCGGAAGCCTTTGTTCTGCCAATAAATCTTGAATCTATAGTCAAAACCCATACCGAACAGACCGATACAACTGACTAGCAGCTGCATAATCGAACCTAGTACCACGCCTAGCGCTACGCCCATGATGCCGCCGTCAAACACTTGCCAACCAAAAATACTGATACCGCCGGTGAAATAAAATATACCGATGATAATGCCGATGTTATATACTGCCGGCGCCAGAGCATAAAACGTAAACCGCCCGACTGCCTGTTGCATGCTGGAAATAACCGATGCTATCGCGAATAGGAACGGGTTGATAGCGATTACTCTCATCATACTGACCGCCAGCGCACGGCTTGACTCGTCAAGTCCGGGACCGACGACGTATCTAACCAGCTGTTCGGCAAAAATGATTATAAGGACGCTCGTGATCAAAGTGGCGAACGCCATCAAATTCAGGATGCTGGTCGACAGTTCCCAAGCCGACTTCTTGTTGCCCATTGCCAAACGCTGGTTAAAGACCGGAATGAACGTAACGCTTAATGCACCCGAAACAAGAATGAAAAACATAAAATCGGGTACGGTGAAGGCAACCGTATAGGCGTCGATTCCTTGCGGGTACGTCGAATAATACAGGCCGTTCAGCTGACGGTCGCGAATTAACCCAAGCACGCTTGAAAGCAGCGTCGAACCGGCCAATAAAGTTGCCGCTAATTTAAGAGGCAGTTTGGTGTTGGCCCTGGCTACGGTGCTTTCTAGACGTCCCATGAAAATTGACTGCCAGGCTTAGTAGAGCTTAGCCTCCTCTGGTAAGGTTGCGTCTTTGAGTATCTTGTCGACTTCTTCGGCTTCAAGCGTTTCTTCCTGCAGCAAAGCTTTTGCCAATCTGTCCAGACTATCGCGGTTACTGGTAATGACGATTTCGGCGCGCCTAGCCGCTTCGTGGATCAAATCGGCGACTTCTTTGTCAATTTCCCGGGCGGTATCGTCGCTGTACATACGCTCGTGAGTTATGCGTTCAAACATCATGCTGCCGCTATCCTCGTGGAAAACCTGGTCGCGCAATTTAGTACCCATTCCCTGTTCAAGAATCATCTCGCGAGCTATTTCGGTCGCTTTGCGCAAGTCCGAACCGGCCCCGGTCGTGATACGGTCTTTGCCGTAAATTATTTTTTCGGCTACCCTGCCGCCAAGCGCTCTGGCTAGGACGTCTTTGAATTCGATCAAACTTGTAAAGCTCTTGTCTTCCGGCGGCAAGAACCATGTTACGCCGCCCGTCGCGCCGCGAGGTATAATCGTTACCTTGTGAACAGGGTCGCTTTCCGGCATGACATGACCGACGATGGCGTGACCGGCCTCGTGATAAGCGGTCATTTCTTTTTCATGATCATTCATGATCTTGGCTTTGCGCTCCGGACCGATGGCGATCTTTTCAAAAGCTTCCGTCAAATCGGAATTGCTGATTTTCTTTGCATTACGACCGGCTGCTACAATAGCAGCCTCGTTGGCTATATTCGCCAAATCCGCACCCGAAGATCCGGCAGTTTTGGCGGCCAACGCATCCAAGTCGACGGTTTCATCGACCGGTTTGTTTTTGAAATGAACTTTTAATATTGCCAAGCGGTCACGGCGTTCAGGCAACATGATGTTGGTTCGGCGATCAAAGCGCCCCGGTCGAAGCAGTGCCGGGTCCAATACGTCGGCACGGTTCGTAGCTGCTAATACGATTACGTTCGCGCCGGTTTCGAATCCGTCCATCTCGACCAAAATTTGGTTCAAAGTTTGTTCGCGTTCGTCATGACCGCCGCCCATGCCGCTGCCGCGACGGCGGCCAACAGCATCGATTTCATCGATAAAGATGATTGAGGGTGCGTTCTTTTTTGCTTTGGCAAACAAATCGCGGACACGGGATGCGCCGACGCCGACGAACATTTCGACGAATTCAGAACCGGAAATCGAAAAGAATGGTACGTTTGCTTCGCCGGCAACGGCACGCGCCAATAGCGTTTTACCGGTACCTGGGTTGCCTACCAATAACACGCCGCGGGGTATCTTTGCCCCCAGCGTTTCATACTTTTTAGGATGTTTCAAAAAGTCGACGACCTCCTGAAGATCCTGCTTGGCCGAATCATTGCCGGCAATATCCTCAAACGTGACCTTTTCCTTGTCGACGCCGTAAAGTTTTGCCTTTGACTTGCCAAAACCCATTGCCTGATTGTTTTGTCCCTGGGCCTGGCGCATCATGATCATAAAGATACCGCCGATTAAAATTACCGGCAAAATAATTATCGCCAAATTCCATAAAGTATCACTGGTAGTCGACGGAGGAAGGATGTCCACCACGACCGGTGCATCGGACTTTAGTCCTTGCTCTTGGATGCTGGCGTCTTGCTTGACCGACTTTTCGGTCGGACTGGATTGACCTTTCAGAGTGACCTTGACGTCGTTGCCTTGGATTTCTAGTTTAGATATTTTACCTTCGTTAGCCTGCTTGATGACTTCGGATATCGGTACGGTTTTAAGAGTAGTTTGAGGCGACAAAAATGCTACGCCCACCAAAATACAAAAAATTATTATCGCCCAAAACAAAGTCAAGCGAATCGAATCGCCAGGCTTCTTGTTCAACGTGGGGTTTTTCATTGCCATAAAAAATTACATGTTCCTTTCAAGTCTAGCGTTTTTAGTGTCACTATCTCTGTAATTATTTTATCAGTTTAATCGTAAAATTACGAGAGGTGAACCTAATCTCGACGCCGCCGCCGGCCTGCAGGGTTTTACTTGGCAAGAAATTATTAATCGCATCCAAAGCTTTTTCGGTTTGAGGCCGCGTCAATCTAGCGCCTGTCATACAGCGTAATAGTTCCAAGGCGACCGGTTTATCTAAATTCGTAAATATTGAACGTTGATAACTCGGACCTTCGCCGACCAAACCGGCAACTATATCATCAATCTGGCGCTTTAGATATTTTTGCTGCTGCCAAAGCCCTAATAGTTGCCTTTTACTATCTTCGTCCAATGCCGATAATTTGCCGCGGATCCGATTGCGCAGATATTTGTCATCGACGTTTGTCGTGTCTTCGCGCCAAGCCAAAATATGACTTTTTGCATATTCAATAATTTCCTTTTTCGACATGTCCGTCAGCGGCCGGACAATATCCGAATCCATTACGGCCAGCCCCCGCCAACCGGTGCCGCGCGACAAATTGATAGCAATCGTCTCGATGACGTCGTCGGCGTGATGAGCGGTTACGATATTCGAGC
>JAXDCN010000009.1:0-23878 GCA_034677945.1 Saccharimonadales bacterium (SeqCode) | reverse complement strand
AAATCCTTTGGGTCGACCGGAGGTTCGCCCAGCAAATAGACATACACGACGTCGCTCTTGATAATCATGAATTTGGTCGCCTCGTCGCTGGTAGTACTCGACACGATCGGCGTCTTTAATTCTTCTTCCAGGTTCACCATGTCGTCAAAGCTTTGCACCTGAACAACATTTTTGTTTGACAGATCGGGCTGTTTGCTGGTTTTGATAATGATGCCGTCATAGTAGCGGTAAATCCGTTCAAGTTCGCGGCGATACGGCGATTTGAATATCTTTTTGCGGAAACCATAGATAACAAGCGCCAAACCGATAACGCCGATTACGCTTATGATGATTGTCATATTGCGCTCGATCAAATCTTTTTCGGCAATCGTCCGGTTGTCTAGCACCTGTTTAGTGGTGTTCTTGTCGTATTTAACGGTCAATTTGTAAATTTGGACGTCCAACGGCACGGTAACGGTCGATACTTTTTTGTCGCTAAAACGCGTTCCGTTGACCTTACCCGATACGTTCAAGGTGAACGTCAGCACCGCCTCGCCGTTAATCGGCACGGCCAGCGTCGTCTTGTATTGGTCGATCATCGCCTTGTACTCGGCATAAGGAATCTGGATAGTTTTATCGACGGCCAATTTTTTGCCGGTTACGGTCTTGGTCACCGGGCTGACAATCGTGTATTCCTTTTGCCAGACGTTCGACAGTTTTTCGCCGTCGCCTTTCATGGCATAAGTTCCGCGCACCTGAATTTTCGCGTTGTAGGTATACGTCAAATCCGTATCTTCGGATCCGCTATAACCGTAGTGTATCGTTGTGTCAATAACATCAGTCAGATTAGCCACGTAGGCATTATTGACGATTGCCGGGCTATGCCCGTAAAAGCTGTTATCCATGTAACTGATCTTGTTGCTGACCTGTTGAACGATGGTATAGTCGTAGGCCGGTGCTTGGCTTTCGCTACTCTCGCGCGGCTGAAAAGTCAGATACAACAGATAGCCGGCCGCGCCAATAAAAATCAGGCCAATTAAACTAATGCCAATTGACCGCCCGGATAACTTTCTTTGGTTAATCTCTAACGCCATCTATCCCACCCACCTACTTTGTAAATTCCTTCAACCATACCGTCGGATATCCGACAAATGGAATATTTGCACGTATGATTCCGATAACTTGTGATTGCCGGACAGGCTGATCCCTGCTTGGGTTATTGTCACCTTTGGTGATAAATATCAGCCCATCGCTGTCGTCGCTTGAATAAATCTCTACGACTCTGTGCGTTATCATCTTACCGGATGATTCATATTGTACAATATCGCCTACGCTTATGTCTAACGGGCTGTTTATCTTTTGGACGACGACCATCGACCCCCTGCTGAACGTCGGCTTCATACTGTTGGACATGATAGCGAACGGTTTATAAGTAAATACGCCGGTCATAAACAGGACTAACCCTATCATGACCAAATAAAGCATACCGTCGTGCGTATGCTGCATATGCCGGTAATAATGCTGCCGGCTGAATTGACGGCCTTGCAGGCTGCGGTCGATAACCATGAACACGGCGACAGCCAACAACACCGACGAAGTGCCGATCAAGTACCAGTCGTACTTTGGAATGATTGGCGGCAACAGCAAAATCGCCAAAGTACCCAATTTGTACGCCAACATCGATCCGAACCCACCGGTAAGTGCCAGATACGTCAACAACGTGCTTGAAATGATCGACGGAACGATATCAACGAACATCTCTTTGACCAAATCTTCGGCCGATCCTAGGCTTGCGAATGAAGCTAAATTCATCTGTTGAAGCGCGAAAACGATCGTCACGACCATTCCGAACCAGACGGCATTACGCGGCCCGGCAATCAGGATCGTTCGGTGCCGCACATATTCGATGGCAACCGCGACGCTGCCATATGTAACGATGTTCAGCATTATTGTGCGAATGTTGGCAGCCAGCGCATTATGCACGTAGGTAGTCACGAAACCCGACAAAAAATATACGACGAACCATATCGCCAGGACGCTGACGACGATGACCGTCTTTTCGTCCTTGTGCCGGACTCTGTCGGGCAATTTTCCGCCCAGATAATAAGCGGCCGCGGCGACCAAAATTGCCATGGCTGGTTGAGCAAAGACCGTCCACGTACCGCTTGATAGTTCGACGGCGGTTGAAAGCACAGAGATTACTAAAACTGCCGCCAGCAGCGCCCAGGCTGCCGGCTTGACTGTCAAAAGCCTGCGAAAAAAATACATAACTACAAGGCCCCCTGGACGGCGTATCCGCTTAGAGCCCAGGTTCTTCTTGTTGACCCCAGCGTCGCATTGAACTGAAAATTAGACCCGTTATTCAAACCCGTCTTGCTGGTAATCGTCAATTGCGTTGCCGACGTCGTATAATTTACTGTCGAATCCATCGACGAGACAGCATTTGAAGTACTGTTCCACGAAGCAGTAACACGCCATGCCCTCAGATTATTGCCGGAGTTATTGGTGACCGTAAACGTATATGGCCAGTAATACCAGTTGGCGGTTTTGGTTCGCGTACCGGTCGTATACCCCACCGTCAATCCCGACATCGTCTCGTAAACCAATTCCAGCGTACCCGATACGGTAACGTTTTGCAGCGTATAAATCGGATCGGCGGTCGTAAAAGTACAACTGAAATTAGTCGATGAACTGGGCGCTATCGTGCCGTTCGACCCGGTATTTGTGGCGGTCACCGTCACGCCGTTTTGACTGCAGTTGGCATTGGTGCATGAAAAGCCAGTCGCATCGGACGGCAGGTCAAATGTAACCTGCCACGTCAACGTCGACAGCGTGCCGTTGTTTTTGACCGTCATCGGCGACATGGTATAGGTCCAGTTTTGGCCGGACGGCGACACCGATTTAGTGTATGACAAATCCAGATGTTGCGTAGCGTGATAATCCACATTTGCCGAATCACCGGTAACCGTCAGTTGCTGCGAAAAAATAGCATACCCCGTGCTGGAAACAGCAAGGGGTATGACAAGAAGTAACAGTATGTTCTTGAGCACCATTCGATTGCGACGATATCGGATCATGCCCATCTCATTGACGAATGATTATCAGTCAGTGTCCTGTTCGTAGTTGAATTCGATAGTTGCAGATTTAGTGGCATCGACGACACCTGTGTTGTCCGCAGCATCCCACTCTACTCTAACGGTTGCCGTGTTGAGGTCGGTATCGCCCGCATTGCTGGCGGCAATCGTGGTATTCGCAGCCACGCCGGTAACAGTATAAGTAATATATGCCGGAGCTTCTGCATTCTTCGAAGCCAAGTCAGTCACGGACGATACTATTGCATCAATGTTACCACCGTTAGTGATTACTACTTCATATTCTGCAAATGCGCCCGGATAGGCCAGTTCAACATCAAATGTTGCTGAAGTGCCGGTAAACTCGGGTGCCGATACTTCAGTAGCACCTGCCGAGTCTGTTAATGTGATACTCGTAACTGCGATATCCCAGTCACCTGTAACCGTACCAGTACCGTTAATCGTAGTGACCTGGACGAATGCGGCGTAGGCAATTGATCCAAGCCCCACCAGAACCAGCGCAGCAACGATAAGTTTGTCTCGAATTTTCATTTCTATTCTTCCATCCTATATGTTAATGCTTAATGTTAATAGCATACAACACTTTTATGCTAGTGCCAACAATGAATTTTTATGGGGTAGCGTCAACCGCAGACTACGGAGTCGGGGTCGGCGTGTACTGTTCGTAGTTAAAGGTAATAGTCGCGGTCTTGGAAGCATTAACCTCTGACGGTTCGGAATCCGGATCCCAAGTCACTGTTACTGTTGCGGTGTTCGTGCCTCCGTTAGCCGTGATAATAGTATCAGCAGCGATACCGGTTTCTTCATACCCTACATAAGTAGGAACGGCAGCGTTAGCCTCGGTTATACCGGTCACACCGTCCACGGTCGCGATTTTTCCGGGAATAGTACCATTGTTAGTGATTACGATTTCATAAGTCGCAGTTGCACCCGGATATGCCAAATCGACATCGAAAGTTGCCGATGTCCCCGTAAATTGTGGTGCCGAATTTTCGGTAGCACCTACGGCGTTTGTTTGCGTAATGCTCGTAACCTCGACATCCCAATTACCGGCGCTGGTACTGCTGCCGCTAATCGTAAGAATCTGAACGTATGCCGCATAAGCGATAGAGCTAAGCCCGACTAACACCAGTGCAGCAACGATAACGATATCTCTTGCCTTCATTTTCACGATATTTATCCTTATTATGTTAATTGTTAATACTAAGAATACAGTATTTTACCGCAAGTGTTAACGGTAATATTTAACTATTCTCAACTTCGACCAACTTGCGGCGGGCAGTCTGCCCGCGAATTATCTTTACCCTTGATTTCGACACGCCGTAATGTTTCGCCAAGATTTTTATCAGAGCCTCGTTCGCCGCGCCATCCGCCGCCACTTCGCGCACGTAAACTACGACCTCCGCCGGACGGCGGACATCCCCCGCTTCCTCCACCTTCGGCCCTTTTTTGCTGTTCGGTTTTACTGCGACATTAATCTTCATTTGTCCCTACCGGTTGTCGCAGACGACGTCCCAGACCCATGGTTTTCGGATTTTGCCTTCTTGGTTGAGTCTTTCGATGTCCTCAAAAGTCAGCCACTCGACTTTCATGATCTCATCACTGCTGTCGACTATCTCGCCGCCAATGATTTCCGCCAAAAATACGTGTTTGACAGCATTGGCAGCTCCCTCATGGATAAGCGCAATCTGCGGACCAAGTTTTACGTTATAACCGGTTTCTTCTAGCTCCTCGCGCACGGCGGCGGCGTCAATCGATTCGCCTTCATCAACATGACCGGCCGGCAAATTCCACAGACCGTATGCCTGCTCTTGCCGCTCTTGCACGAACAGATATTTGCCATCGCGCTTGACCAAACATGCCACGACCACCCCGACCATCTGAAAAGGTTTTAATACTTCGTTATCATTCATGGCACTATCATAACAAATGGCTAAATAACTTATTCGTTTTCGACTTCCAGCAACTGGACCGGAATTGGAAAGCTTTGTATGAATTTTCCCAGCTGGTCAGTATCTTTCGCAAGGTCAACCTCTATTCAGTTTTCTAAAACACCATGTTCAATTAAGGTTTTACGCTCATTGAAAAACAAATCATCATCAAACCATAAAAATGGTTTCGTAAAGTCAATCGCATCGGTTTTGGCAGAAGAATCCAGCCACGTCGTCGGTTTTATTTTCTTCATCAATTCAACGGTTTCGCCGTCAAACAAATGTCCGACATCGCGAATCGGTTGCAATGCGTCACCTTGGCAATGAGTCGTCAGCCAGTAAGTCGTATCCGGATAATTCGTCAAAACATACCTCAAAAATTCAGGCGCATAATTCGCCGGATAATGTTCATTCGCCAGCAACACCCCGTCAATGTCTAGGTAGATGTTCATACTATCGATAAATTATCTACTTGGTGCGAGGTTTAGCTTGCCGGTATGACTAATTTGTTTAGCCTTTTGTTGACCTGCAATTTTAGCAACTTTTTTTGTTTTGTTGGCGCGTACTTCATACGGTTTTAATAGTCGTGCGTAATATTCAGCATTAATGCCATAATTATACAATCTATCCATAGCTTGACGGTGTCGCAATATAGACTCTGGATTACTTCGTTGGAATTCATTAATTTTAACTGCTGTGAAAATTGCAAAAATTGATACCACGATAAATGAAGCAATTATTCCCAAGAATGGAATCACGATTAGTCCTAAAACCATAAAACCTAGAATGAAGAATCTTAAACGCGTATCACTAAATCCACCCATAGCTTCTAATTCGTATTTTTGTGTTATTTGTTTCATGACCATATTATAGCATGATAAGCAAGAGCGGGTTAATATTAGTACGAAAAAGAGCTTGCTGACAATTATGATTTCCAAATCCGGGAAAATTGGAAATTAGTAATAATCCCAGATACGAGTAGAAGAAAGATTATTAGCATGCTTACCCTTAGTCTCGATATTGGTGATATTATACCGGATAAAATTAATCATTAACTCCTAACATTACTTGCACACCCCCTTCTATAAAGTCGGGGGTGTATTACTTTCCGTCGTTATATATGCTTGCACAAATCAAAATAAAGGACTATCGTAAGACTATAAAGGGTGAATAAATACGTTGTTTGAGATTGCTTAATCAGCATTTATTAGAAACAATATCTTTGATAATTTTCCGATTTGATGATAGTTTAACGGTCGATCTGTCATCTTCTTATTTAACAGTTTCAAAATAGGAGAAAAATGAAGAGATTAGCATTGAGCTTTGCTTCTATTGCTCTTGTTTCGATATTTGCGATAGGTGCCACAAGTGCCTACTTCACCTATCAGACAACTGCAACGGGCAATACTTTCGCAGCCGGTACTTTAAGACTAAATCTTAATAATAAGAATGGTTTTACCCGCGCATATTCAGTCGATAATATTGCTCCTGGAGACAGGTATTCTGCCGGCAAAATAATTCTTAAAAACGCAGGTTCGGTAAACGGACACGTTTGGTTAGAGATAAAGAACGTAGAAACGACCGGTGATGGTACCTTGGGGAATCTAATCAGAGCTAGTTTCAAAAAAGATATTGCAGGCTGGAACTGGAATTGGGACAGGGATAACACGCGATTTGGCGGCAAACGTTCACTGAATGATTCGCAGGATGAAAAGATCGATCTTTTCGATCTAAAAGCCGGAGCTTCAGTACCATTATTCGTTTACGTAACATGGCCAAATGGGACACCAGCAACAGACAACCCCGCCCAAGGCCAAACCACTACATTCGACATTGTTTTCCATCTTGATCAAAAGATGCGATAACCAGTTGTTTGTAAAACCTAAGTAGTTACATTTAAAAAAATAAAATAAACCACCAACACAAAAAGTTTTTAAAAGTATCTGGATGGGTTAATAGAAAATATCATAATAATTTTAATCGAGAGGATAATTTAATGAAAAATATAGCTTTAAGTTTAGCAGCTATTGCAACCGTCTTGACGATGTCAGTCGCTGCAACCGGCGCGTATTTTAGTGATACTAAATATATAACTAGTAACACTTTTGCGACCGGCACCGTGACTCTAGCAGACCCAAGCTCTCAAAGTATTATTGCTAATAATTTGGCTCCTGGAGTAGCTCAGACATTCGATCGTAGTATTGGATACACAGGTTCTATAAATGCAGATCTTTATATCGGCGTAAGAGGTACACCTAACACTACAGATGTAGACTATTTTGCAAACGATCTATGGGTTACTATTTACGACAAAGCCGATTGGTCTATTAAATATACCGGTTACGCAAATGGGTTATCAACGAGTTGGTCTAAAATTGCACAAGATATACCACAGTGGACGACAAAAAACTATCGTATAGTATTTACTCTTGACCAGGATTTTGCGAGACAAGGACTTAATAATACAAATACCGAATTTGTTATCTACGCAGTACAAACTGGCGGAACAACCCCAGCAACTGCACCATACCTGAATTAGGTAAATATCCAGTTTCATTAGTTGCCTCATTAACCCTGGGGCAACTAAATGAGGCTAGATTCACATATGATAAATTAATGAAAGGTTATAAAATAAAATAATGAGCAAAACCTGGAAGATTATAAAAATAATATTTTACTCAGCGATTATAATCGGTTCATTATTTGTTATCACTACCTCTTTGAATTTATTCGGTTTCCAGATGTTTGTCGTCAAATCAGGTTCGATGGAACCCGAAATTAAAACCGGCAGTCTTGTTATTGACCGCACCAGCACCGACTATAGAATAAAAGATGTGATTACCTTCAAGGTAAGCGATAGCAAAGAAACAGTCACGCACAGAATTATTGATGAAAATATTAAAGATGGCGTTACTAGCTATCAAGTAAAAGGCGATGCCAACGCAACGCCGGATCCCGACCCTGTTCTAAAAACGAATGTCGTCGGCAAGGTACTGTTTTCTATCCCCTTCTTGGGTTATTTAATAGCGTTTATCCGATCCCTGCCAGGCCTAATACTTTTTATTATCCTTCCGACGCTAATTATCGTCAGTGAAGAAATCGGCAAAATTAAAATAGAAATTAAAAAATTAATGAATAGCAGAAAAGATTTTGATAAAAAGTTAGCGGAGCTTGAAAAAAGAGAAGCAGACCTAGAAGTAAGAGAAGAACGTTTGAGGGCTGTAATTAGGAACATGAAAAAGAAAATACCTAAGGGCTAGTTTTTGTTTTTTACTAAGGATAGTTGTTCATAATTAAAACCCCTCATCCGAGGGGTTTTAAAATGTGCTCTTTTGCTTTTTATTATTTTGTTACTTCGAACGAATCGCTTATAAGAATTGTCTTACCAGAACCATTTATCCAGACGGAGATGTCATTGACACCTATTGTTAAATCTGAGCTTTTCAAATTTAAATGCCAACTACCCGATCCATATTCATCAGTTGTAAATGTAAATGGCAGGATATTTGAATTGAATAATCCTGGCCAACCAGTGCTACCAGTATGGGTTTTAATTGCTTGTCCGCTAGTTGTAGCCCAAGACCAGATACTGTATCAAAAGAACTACTTAATAGTTTCGACTTAGTGCTTATAGGAGTTTTCGAATACACTCATTGGTTTTATGAATACTTCGGCATACCGAAAATGCCTCATCTGAATGAATATGAGTTCGCCGTTATTAGTAAATGAAGATTATCAAAGAAGGGTTTTGAAATATCAATATGCTCCATAGATACAGGGCTAAAAAACTCGAGGATCGGTATAAGGGTTGTTTAGTCGGTCTTGCGGTAGGTGATGTTCTTGGGGCTGGGGTTGAATTTTTTGATCGAGATACGTTTACCGTAAAGGATATGCCAACGGAAGTTTGCCGAGGAGGTATAGAACCAGGTTTTTGGACTGACGATACAAGTATGGCTTTGTGTTTAGCCGATAGCCTAATAACCTGTAAAGACTTTTCGCCGATGGATCAAATGTATAGATATCTAAAGTGGATGAATGACGGCTATCTAAGCCCGTTTGGCTATGCTTTTGGAATTGGCAATACGGTATCTAATTCACTAGACATGTTCATAGACAACCCTTCAAACCCCTACGCGGGGTCCACTAACCCCAGGTCAGCAGGAAATGGATCATTAATGCGCCTGGCTCCGATTCCGATGCTATATCGCAAGGATATGAAACTTGCCCAAAAATACGCGATACTAAGTTCGCGCACCACTCACCAAGCCAAAGAAGCCCTAGACGCCTGCCGCGTCTATTCAATCATGATTGTCCGCGCGCTAAACGGTGAAAGCAAAAAGTCAATACTAAGTGATGATATCGCTAAAATTAATAACCTTTCACCTAATATTCGAAATATAGCCAGCGGCAGCTATAAACGTAAGAGTCGCGATCAAATCGAATCAATCGGTTACGTAGTAAAAACACTCGAAGCGGCATTATGGGCATTTTATAATTCAAAAAGTTTCAAAGAAGGTGCCCTACTGGCAGTCAACCTGGGCGATGATACCGATACCGTCGGCGCGGTATATGGTCAATTAGCCGGGGCCTATTATGGATACAAATCCATCCCGAAAAAATGGCGCGAAATGATCGCAATGAAAGAAATGATCAATGATATGTCTATTCAATTGTTGGATTTGTCAGATACAATAAAATTATAACTAGGAAATAAATATATGAGCCAACGTGGCCCAATGATTGACGGGAAAAGAATTCGAAAAGACATCAAAAAACTTACTGGCGAAGATTTACCTATTTCGGGCGGATGCGGTAATTCTAAAGATGACCCAATTATCATCGAAGAAAAGGACGCTGCTCGTTCCTCCTATGTCATATATCAGGTCGTTAAATTTATACACATGATGCGTGGCGAACATTTTAATTTCGTTCAGTCAACGTTATATGACGAGAATAGTGACGGCCGGTACATAGAGCAATATAAAATCGAACGTGAGGGTGACGATGAAAATTATTACAACTACTATTTTGATATAACAGCAATGCATAAATGATATAATTGAATTGTTAACAACTTAATATCAAGAGTGCAGTTAGAGTTCTAGCTCGATGATCTGCCGGCAACCTACTCCAAAAAGCAAGGTGCCTCACCTAGCCCGCAAGCGGAAGGATAGTATTGGCAAAACCGTCCTTTCTAATGCAAAGAAAGGATATTTTTATGTCAAAAAAATTAATAGGTTTAATTTCAACCGATGGCAAGACGTCCGAACAAATATGCAAAGAAGCCTGGCAGGCATTCATCAATTTCAGAGCTGCTAAATTGGGCTTGAAACGATGCGAAAAATGCAGCGAATATCGCGGAACTGCGATTGATGACGGCGAAGAGATTGGCGTCAAATGTATCTGTGATGGAATAACCTGCACTAAATGCAGTATAACAAAAATACGCCACCCGATATCAAACTATTTCAATGAGACCGATGGCGAAATATGGCACACCCCACATTTTTTACACACTTGCGCCAAATGCAACAGACGTAGTTAGACTGATTCTTGTCCGATTTTGTGCTTACGGGAATTCGAACAGCACGACCTTCTCGATTGATGAGTTTGGAGTGTCTTCAAAAAATTCATGAACTGCTTCGATTGCTAATTGCTTGGCTTCTTCCTTCGGATAACCATATACTCCCGAGGAAATAAGCGGGAAAGCAATACTTTTTAGGTTGTTGTCTTGCGCTAGACGCAAAGATTGCCAATAGCAGCTTTTCAGAATGTCCGGCTCGGCCCCGTTATGCTGCCCATAAATTGGCCCAACAGTATGAATTACATATTTTGCTTTCAGATTAAAACCGGGCGTAATGACAGCTTCGCCATAATCGCAGCCGTCATATTTTTGACAAGCCATGATCATCTCTTCAAAGCCTGCCGCATTGAATATCGCCCCACATACGCCGGCACCGCCGGCCAAATGAGGGTTGGCGGCATTCACGATAGCGTCGCCTTCAAAGGTTGTAATGTCGCCATGTTGGACGATAATTGATTTATTCTTGTTATTAATGCTAAACTTTTCCTTCATCTAACCTAGGCGGCTTTTCGAAAAAAGTTTTGGTAAGCTTCTTCAAGAAGCTTGCTTATAACTTCTTTCTTGCTAGTGATGTCTTTTTTAGATAATCGCAGTCTGTAAGATCCCCATTTTTTGTCATAGCCCATATCATCCAAGCCAGCCGTATCGATTTCCGACTGGTAATCTTCTGCCTGTGGTAGTTTGATCTCTACATTCACACCGTTCTTGCGAGGCCTAAATGAAGAAAAATTCCGCGCCATCCCATCCTTTGCAAGGCCAATATAGAATTTGTTATATTTCAAGGTAAATTTTTCGTCAGAGAATTCATTAATTATGTCGAGTAGATCATCGGCAAGCTTAACAGATTCCTCTGTACCACGTTTTATCCAGTAATTCCGATCTGTGACCTGAGCAACTTCCTCGTCATCATCGACTAGTCCTAGTGACATTTCATCCAAAACTGTAGTGAAAGTTAGCGAAACTTCATTCTCGGCTATAATGTATGCTTCCATTTTTATGGCTATCAACGGAATATGCCCATTGAAAAGACTTATTACGTTCAAAAATCTACTTGTTATTTCTTCTGCAATAATAACCGCGCAATGATCGTATTGAGGGTACCTCTTTCTTTCGGTGTCCCAGTATTCGATTGTTCGGATAATATGGCTTTCGTCTACCCTACCTAGTTGCAATTCAACTTCGTACCGTCTGTTTGTTTCGGCGTCTTGTAATAATAAATCCAATCGGCCAGATGCGGGCTGCGTTCTTTCCTTGTCGCGCATCACCAAGTCATGACCTAAACCAAGAATACTTGGGTCTTCGGCTATTCTCTCTTGTATCCATTTTTCGTTTATATAACGGTTATTTTGTAAACTAATTTTCTCTAATTTACGAAGTTTCATTACCATTCCTCTTTCTGATACTTTCATTATACTCTTGATGTAGTTTTAGATAGCTAACTACACACACTAGTGCTAAGTTATTTATTAGCCTAGACGTTCCCATAAATCACGGAAATGTTCAGCGACAGTTTTATAAATATATTGTGTTTCGCTCATATTTTTCGGTAAGTCATTTTTGCTATAAACCAACAATACATCTTGTCGATGGCTTTTAGTATCTAGGAAAACAATACAGCGATTACCTGATTTTTTTGGCGAAATATTTGATTGTGCCACGGCAAAATCATACTTAAATAATTTGCAACCTTCGCCATGTTTTAATTCATCGACTTGTTGCGACAATTGCATAGAATGGACACGTTTTAAGTCTTGGAAAATGGAATCTTGCGTAATAACCCAGCGTTTGCCACGGTAATTTTTTTCAAAACGATTTATATAGTGGTTCTGAGCGTATTCAGAAAAAAATATTCTATAGTCTTCACTATCAGGCAACGGGTTGGTAAACATGATCTGGATCTTCCTGAATGATCAGACTATATGGAATATATTCGCCATCACGACACATTTTCCAAGGCTTTTGTTCGTGTGTAAAGTTAACAATTTCTGCAGTTCGTTTATCTTTCCAGGTTTTACATATTTTTTCTATTAATCTTAATTCTTCTTTTGATAATCGATCAAAATTGACATCACGAGTTTTAGATGAAATTATTAGTGCCTGGTCAACAGGCGTAATATCAATCTTGCCACCGTCGTATAGATCTTCTGTTAATGAGAAGAAAATATCAGCAACCGGCCCATATTCCATGCGACGATACTTTACGCCGCTCATCGGCTCAAGTTCTTTAAAAAAATTAGTAAAATCGGCCAGATATAATAATTTTGCCAGCTTTGTTTTTGGAACCCCGCCGCGATCATCTGAGGCAAATTTAATACAGGCAAAATACATTTGCCTAAATTTTTCTATGTCAGCTACCTCACCAAAAAAATCTGTTATGTCAATACCAAACAACTCAGCAAGTTTGCCTAATTCTTCGGTGCTGAGATCACGCTCACCCTTTTCGACTAATATCCATCTTTGGCGACTAATATCGAGTTTGTTTGCGACTTCTTCTTGTGTTAACCCACTTTGTTCTCTTAGCTTTGTAACTCGTTCTATAACTTGATCGTAATTACCCATGTCGTTATTGTATCATGGCGCTCAAGTAAATGTCAATAAAACGTTACATCATGATGTTGCGTTTACGGAATAATGAGCGTATAATGTGGTCTAAGAAATCACATTCGGTGGGAGGTGTGAAATCGAAGAGGAGGGTCATTCGTCCTCGCGTTATACGAAAAAACCGGCTTTCGCCGAAATTCGTACAAACTAGAATAGGGATCCCATTTGTACCTTTCAGTATAGCGTGAACCGACCAAGCAACCAACTATTAACGCTATACGAAAGGAAATCATATGGCTACACAACAACAAATTAAAAACGCATGGCTAAAGGCGCAAAAACATCCTAATTACCCCGATGGCAGAGTTCGTATTGACGCATACGGTTCGATAATGGTCGCGAGTGAGTATGGTAAGCAAACCGATTACGGCTGGGAGATTGATCACGAGTTACCACAGAACGGGTTCTCCGCCCTTTCTAATTTATTTGTTAACCAACGCGCGCTGCACTGGCGAAATAATCGCGCTAAAGGTGACAAGATAGACCCGAACACATTACGGAAGTGGCAGTAATAATGCAAATGACTATCGTCGATAATGTAATTGAAGTGATAAAAAATGTGAATAATATCGCTGGACAAATAAATGACGGCATATTTAGCGCCATAGGGGTAAATATCGTAACTTATGGTAGTATGGCTTTGAAAAATGTCTTTGATTTTCCAAATTCATTGATCTTTATAGGAACGATTGCTTTTGGTTTTAACTTCGTTAAAAACAATCTAAAAGGCGCTATCGGCTTTCTTTTCGGAAAATTCTAACAATCGCCTAGGCTATTTTGCACTTATGCATTTACTTTAACCTGACCGGTCATGAGCATAGGGAGGAGCCAGTCGCGAAGTTGAGCTAATTGTCGGCTCTCTTTATCATTATTGTAAATAACTCGAATTATCGGATTGATTCTGCTTGAAAATGAGTCGAAAATTCCTTTGCCACCACATGCGAACCTAAATTCTTTATCTCCGTAGTGACAAATGGTTCGTCAATTACCAATGGCATACACAAGCCCTATAGTACTTAAGTATATGTTCATCTTTGCTTTTTAATTTCTATGTATGTTTTCTCTCCGTTTTTGCCCGCGATAACCAAGTCAGGTATATAATTTGACGTTGCCCTTAGTTCATCCTGCATGCGATAATAATATTCGTGCGTGTATTCTTTTGCTAATATTTGTGCCTTCTTTTTTTCAATTATCTCTTCGTTAATTCCAAAACCAATCAAAATATCGGCCAAATGCAAAAGAGCACTGTTTTTATAGAAGTCCTTTAAGTCAACCTGATGCTTCTCGAAAATATATTCAAGTTCAACAATAGAAAGAAAACTTTTTCTCATAAATTCAGACACTGCGTCTTTGACTAACGCAAACTCTTCTTCTTTTAAATCCTCCAAAAAAGGAAGCCAAAGCTTATTAAATATTAAAGGATTAATTTTATCTTGGATTTCTTTGGCATATTTCAGGGACTTTCTTGCGGTTTGCTCAAACTCTTCTTCGTCAATATCCAAAACACCCGAGCAATGGGCAACGTGGTCTCTGCGATCAATGAAATTTTTAATATTTGCAATTTTATTTGTATGGAAACCGACGTTTGGATTTTTTGCTACATCGCATAAACTTTTTTCGTTGATTTCAGATAAATCGTAAGGTGAATTAGCCGACTCTAAAATTTCTTTAGCGTTTCTAGTGCTAGATAGGTGCGATACTACCCATCCGGGGTCTAATTTATAAATGAAAAAGGCGGTTTTTTGAAGAAAAGACATCCATAGAATATGCCATGCAAAAAATGCGTAATTATGTAGTTCGTTTTTTGAATTTACATCTAGGGCTTTTATTTGGTAAATAATATACGGATCATAATCGGCTTTAGTTATGTCTAGTGGTATATAACGATTAAGTTCCTGGTAGTCCATGGCACGTTACTTTTCCCATAGCCTGGAGATAGTGTCTTTGGTCTTTTGGGTGTAGATTTCGAGGAGTTTTTTGTTGGCTTCAACGATTTGGCGTTCGGCTTCGATTTTTTCTACAATCTGTTTTTGAATTTCTATTGACGGAAGGGGAACAAGTATCTTACTAACAGCGCTTGCGTTAAATTGGGGCTGGCCTCCGCCAGTCATCAATGACCGTGCTTGATTCCAATAATTGTCGGACTGAGCAAAACACCAAAAATATTTAGAGTTCACTTTATTTTCATCAAAATTGAATCTCATCAAAAATCCAGCAAAAGCTGATTTTTCAACCGAGTCGAAATAAAGCGTTTTCCCAAAAGTTGCCCCTGTCCTAGCGACTAAGACATCGCCTATTTTTAATAGGTACTTTGTACTCTTAGCTGTTTTTGCAATATATTTTTTATCAGTATTCTTTAGCTCTCCATTATCACCGATGTCAGTTATTCTTATGTAACGATATTCACCAGAATCCTTAGCTGATTCTCCTATTCCGTATTCTAATTCGGCAACTTCGGAAACTGTTTTCATCTCCCATTCGTGGCTTGTATCGATTTTGGGTTTCCAGTTTTGAGTAATTTGTTTGGCGCCATCGATAATTTTTTGGCAGCCATCTAGTTCGGCAACGATTTGCTCTTGAATTTCGAGCGGTGGAAGAGGGATTTTTATGGACTGCAAATGTTTTTTTGACACATTTTTTAGCCCCTGTCCCTGAAATCCCCTTTCTATTAGGTCTAGATTATTCCTAATTACTTGATAAATATATTTTAAGACAACATTGGTTTGGTTTTGCGCCTTTAATACATATGTGTGGTCAGAGGCAGAGAATTTTCCATCCAAATAGTGTATATTTGCCGAACCGCCATCACCGATAACTAATGCTTCCATTTCAAAATCAGCAGAATCACATTTTTTTTGTTCTAAAGACGAAACGACGAAAGGTATTTTTCCGTTATCGATAGCGAAAGATGCCGGTCGACCGCCCTTTCCAATGAATTCACAAATTTCACCTAACTCAACCATTTGCCATTTAGCGTTTGTGTAATCCGTTGCAACACGATAGCGGTCGCCACTTAAATTGTAGTCGCCAGTTTCGGTAATTTTAGCTTTTTCGACATAATTGGCCAGTTGGCTATCTACTCTTTCGCCCAACTTCCATTTGTTCAAAATTTCTAGAGCCTGCGGTAAATCATTTTTAGAATGTTCACGACGTTGAGCACCTAGGTCAAAACCATCGTTTTGGACTTTTACAAACAATAATTCCGAGCCTTGTTTGGCCAGCTCATTATCAAAAAACAAGATACTGGTTTTAACGCCACTGTAAGGCTGGAAGACGCCAGCCGGCAAACTAACCACAGCATAAAGACCATCTTCTACCAGACTTTTGCGAAGTTGTTTGTAGGCGTTGCCACTTTGAAAGATAATACCCTCTGGAACAATTACACCCGCCCGACCGCTGGGCTTTAAATGACTTTTGATGTAATCAACAAACAACAGTTCGGCACGATTGCTTTGAATACCGAATTTATTGTGTGGAATAATACCACCTTTTGGTGTCATAAATGGCGGATTAGCCATAATAATGTCGTAACGTTCTTGCCAGAAATCTTCACTACTTAAAGTATCGTGAATCAAAATTTTTGGTTCTGGAAAGCCGTGCAAATACATATTAACTTGCGAGACTTTCACCATGCTGGGGTCGATATCAAAACCAGTATAATTACTGTAGAGCTTTTTCTTTTCGTCAGCTGTTAGAGGGATCTCTTTGTTAGAGTGCTCACCAGTAATATCGTCTTTACCATCATGTTTAGCTAATACGTGTTTGTAAGCACTAATTAAAAAGCCAGCTGTACCGCAGGCAGGGTCTAGTACACTATCGTCTTTGCCTGGGTCGACTACACCGACAATAAAATCAATAATATGACGAGGGGTACGAAATTGTCCGGCATCGCCTTGGCTACCCATAATACTGAGTAGGTATTCGTAGGCATTTCCAAGCTCTTCGCTGTGTTTGTAATCGAAATAATCAATTTCGTGCAAGAATAATGCTAATGTATGGCCGTCGTTAAATGGTAAGTAGGCGTTACGAAAGATATCTTGGAACAATTTAGGTAGGTTTGGATTTGTAGACATCCTGTTTAAAGCTTCTTGGTACAGTGCAACTTTTTCGTGTGCACCAACCTTTGGGTTCATAATGTTATGCCAAGCATATTTTTCGTATTCACTTGTAAAGTAACGTCGTTTCCCACCTAATGCGGCGGCCTGTTCGTCCATATCGTCCATAAATTTAAAAACAAGGGCATTGGTGATTTCTTGGACCTGACTAATTGGGTTTGGTACTTTACCAACTAATACTTGCCTAGCGGCGTCGATATGTCGTTTAGTGTCTACTGTAAGCATTTTTATACCCTCATTTTTTCTACGTTAATATAATCGCGGACATAATTCATGATAGGTTCGTCAACCTTGGCGTCACGGCAAGCCTTGAACTCGTCAAAGGTTAGTTCAGCTGAATGATGCAAGACGGTTAAATCGCCTTCATCAAGTGCTGTTTGAACTTTTGATGAACTAACGTAAGCATCGAATAGTGAGCGAGCATCGCGGTATAACCCTGGGTTACTGCCAACTTTTTCTTCTAGGTCGTTTAGAGCAACGATTTCGTCGAACTTTTCATCAAGAATCTCTTGCTTGGTTTTGGGTTTCTCAATCTTTCCCATTATCACATCTAGAGCTTCGTCCGGTTCTAGGCGACGATTGATTTTAAATAGTTTGCTAATTTTATCGATATTCATAAAATATTTTGGTTTATCAAAAACGTGTTCTTTGAGATACTGTAATGCAGCATTGGTGTCCTGTTCGTAACGGGTTACAAGTTCAGGATCATTTTGCTGTTTTGAGATAAAGTCCTTGAACATTTCTTGATCAACATGCATACCCTCCAGACCAACCTCGATTACATTCGTCGTTTTTGTGACGTCCTGTTCATTTATATCAACTGCACCATAATAGGGTGGGACTGGAGGCTCTCCTACGCCCCCACCGCCGCCCCCGCCACCGCCACGAGGATATGGTCCTTCGGGCGGGTTACCAGTCACCGGTTTCGGTAATTGAATTGGAGCTTCATAATCATATTTTTCATTAAAGTATTCACATACCGCAAAGAAATCGATCAGCTTAAATTGGTTCTTCTTTCTGATATGAACTTGCTCGTCGTTTGAATAATCAATGTATTTAAACTGGGCCGTTCGAGTGCCGCGACCTTTCATCTGTACAAAATCACTTGGGCTGAATACAGGGCGCATAAATACTACGTTGAGCAAATCTGGACAATCATAACCAGTAGTCATCATGGCAACGGTTACACAAACGCGGGCTTTGGAACTTTCATAATGATCTAGCCAATTAGTGTGTCCTTTGAGATTATTATTTGTAAATTGAGTCGTAAATTCCTGCGAATTCATAACATTGCTAGTTACTTGCACAGCAAAATCCGAATTGTATTTTCCTGGCCATAGTTCATGAGCAATTTTATTTAAAGCATTAGTGATTTTGGCGGCATGTTTTTGGCTGACAGCAAAGACTAGACTTTTTCCAATCTCACCTGTTATTGGGTCTTTGTCTGCATGTTTAATGAACTCTCGACAAAACAGCTCGTTTGTAGCTTCATTGAAAATCTTTTTTTCGTAATCCTTGTGGGTGAATATCCCGTCGACTTCAATATCATCATCGACTTTTTTATGGATAGCCATACCCTCATCACTCAATAACTGCGTAGTGATTTCTGTTCGAGCGTCAACAACAATTGGACTAATTAAATATCCGTCCCTTACGCCATCGAGCAGACTATATCGATAAGTTGGTTCGCCAGTGTCGCAACCAAATGTCGTATATGTACTTAGCAATAAACGACGTTCAAACTCTTTCTGAGTATTGGGATCAGATTTATCGAAGCCTTTCAAGTAGTCTTTGGGTGTGGCGGTTAGCCCTATACGATAACCAACAAAGTACTCAAATACAGCACGAGCATTGCCGCTAATTGATCGATGCGCTTCATCGGATATAACCAATTCAAAATCTGTTGGGCTGAAAAGGTCTCGATACCGGTTATTTACAAGTAAACTTTGCACGGTTGTAACGACTATCTGTGCTTTTTGCCAGTCATCACGATTATTTTTGTAAGTAACTGCGACATATTCTTTACCCAGATAATCAGTGAAGGCCTTTTGTGCCTGTTTTTCGAGCTCAATTCGATCAACCAAAAATAATACGCGTTTAGCGTTCCCAGTCCTTAGGAATAATCTGATTATTGCTGCACAAGTTAGGGTTTTACCGGTGCCGGTAGCCATCTCAAGCAGATAGCGTTTCTTATCATTTTTTGCAGCTTCTTGGATAGTATGGATTGCTGTAACTTGGTATGGCCGCATGATTTTTAGTTTATTTTCTTCAACAAACGCCTTTTTTACATTATCATTTGACGACCAAGCAGGTTGCTGCACATAATCAGGCATTTGTGATTTAACTATGTAGTTTTCATTCACTTCTTCGGTCGCAAGCGCTTGGGGATTCGGTGTGTAATTTATAAATTCTTCGAGAGATTTTTGAGCAGGCAGTCTGAGGATTTGTTCAGGATTACCTTCCTTTGTGTCCCATAAATAATGAACATTGCCATTGCTCAAAATAATATACCTAGCATGAACATTATTTGCATAGTTACGTGCTTGTTCTTTGGCGTCGAGTGGATGAAAACTTTCCCTTTTTGCTTCTAGCACAGCCACAGGATGACCGTCTTTCCCTAAAAGAAGATAATCGATAAAACCACCTTTTGTATTTTCAAAGTCATCACCTTGATCTTCGAGTTTTATGTGTGATTCTACGTAAACATTCGCTCTATGCTCGTTGCTATCAAGCAAATACCAACCAGCTTCCTCGAGAAGCTTGTTAATTTTAAGCCTAGCGGCGGCCTCTTTTTTACTCATATTGTTCTTTATTGTAATACTTTTTTACTGATGTGGCACGTTTTTAGTACTTTATCGAAACGTGAGATTTATTAGTTATAAGAATATGATCAATCAGACTTACGCCTAGCAACTCGCCTGCTTTCTGTAAACGATTTGTAATTTCAAGATCAGCTTCACTCGCAGATAGATTTCCACTCGGGTGATTGTGTGCGACGATAATCGAGGCGGCGCGGTCGGTTATGGCGTCGGCGAAGACTTCGCGAGGATGAACTAGACTACTGTTTAGCGTGCCAATCGTGATCGTGCGTTTGGCAATCAGACGATTGGCGCCATCAAGCGTCATGACGACGAAGTGTTCTTGTTTTTTATTGCGGATATCCGCCAGTTGTTCGACGGCACGTTCCGGCGAATCGATGATTGGCTGTTCACTATCTATCAAATACCTCTTTGACAGTTCGAATGCTGCCAAAATTTCCGTGATTCGCGCCGGGCCCAGACCAGTCACCTCTTTCAAATGTTCGTATTTTATATCAGCACCGTGCTGTTGCAATAATTTCAGGGTATTCCGGGCAATTTTTGACACATCCGCCTGCGCGTTACCACTGCCAATTAGCGCTTGCAGCAGCTCAAAATCAGACAGCGCAGGCGGGCCTTTGGCCTGGAGCTTTTCCCTCGGCCTATCCTCCGCCCGCAAATCTAACACTCGTTTCATGAGTGTTATTATAGCTTAAATTTTACTGAGTGAATACGTATCATAGTTCGCATTGTATCAAAGTGAACTATAATAAAAGTAATGAAGAGGGATTTGTTTATTGTAGCCAGTGCGGCAATAATTACCTTTTTAAGTTGTTGTGCGTGGGGGCAGGCTGTTGAGGCTCTCGACAGTGTTAATCAAGAAATCACAGTCAAAAAAGTAAGCCGGACGGTTCCCTCTGTCGTAGGGACGCGACTATTCAGGATGACTTTGCGAGAAAAAGTAGCCAGCCTGTTGATTTTGCATACGCCGGGTACGGACGCTGCGGGGTTAAAGGATTATTTGGATACATACCAGCCCGGCGGATTTATATTTATGTCGGATAATATTCCCGCTGATATCGGCCAGTTGACGGCATTGACCGGCGAATTGCAAACCGACAAATCATTTCCGTATTTATTTGCGGTCGACCAAGAAGGCGGCGTCGTCAAACGCCTGCCGGACGACAACTATCCGGCGGCAGCCGATTTGAAAAACTTGCCGGTCAGCGAAACTGGGAACGCTTTCAGCGACAGATCAAAATTATTGAGCCAAGCGGGTTTGAATTTGAACTTTGGAATCGTTGCCGATATCACCGGCGATTCAAATTCATTTATTTACCAACGAGTACTAGGCAGCTACCCGACATCCGCCGGTGAGCGCGTGGCAGCGGCTGTGACTGCTTCCAAAGATCTGACATTATCAACATTGAAACATTTCCCCGGACACGGCGAGGCGGCGGCTGATTCACATAATTCAATACCGACAACCGACGTTTCATTTGCGCAGTGGCAATCAAATGACAAGATACCATTCAAACAAGGCATATTAGCAGGTGCCGACGTGGTGATGTTTGGCCATTTACGTTACAGCAGTGTCGATGATTCCCCCGCTAGCTTGTCTGTCAAATGGCACGATATTTTGAAAAACGAACTTAATTTCAAAGGCTTGACTGTGACCGACGACATGGGCATGTTGCAAAATTCCGGCGAAACACAGTACGACGACCCTATCGCAAACGCCGTCGCCGCAATCAAGGCCGGTAATACGATGCTGGTATACGTATTAGGCGCGGACAATACGATCGCCGGCATCAGCATTGATAATTTGATAGACGGAATCGTTGCCGTGGTCGAAAGCGGCGAACTAAGTCAAATACAGATCAATCAAAACGCCCGCCAAGTTTTGACCGTCCGCCATTCGCTGGCGGATTAGTTATTGCTCGTAATATTGACAGGCGCTAGTTGATTATTGTGTAATATAATGCTATAATTTACCTATCCAATGGTTGTTCCATCAACTGTCGGGGTATCACATCCAAGGGCGATCCTCCTAATCGAGGGTCGTTTTTATTTCTGATCGCGATGTTTAATTACATTGCCCCAAATGTCTGTTTTAATGGCCAGTACATCAGTATAGCCATCACTGCCTGTCCTTAGTTCAGATGAGATATTGTTCTGAGATGAATAAATATACACTTTTTTCTTATGATTTTTCATATAACTGACGAGAGCCAAAAAATCAGAATCGCCTGTAAACAAGACAGCAGTATCATATTTGTCTATCAAATTTACTGCATCAATCGTCATCTCGACATCCATATTGCCCTTTTCTTCGATTGATTCTCCATCGTCCGTTACCGTCTTGATTTGCTTGAGCTCTTTTTTTCGAACCACAAAACCGAGGCCTTTTTTGAGAAAAGTATAAAATTTGTGTTTATTATCCGTACTATATTCACGAGTCCCCTCTTTTGGATATGCGGTATAATAAAACACTTTCAATTCACTTGCTTTGTATTTTACTTTTAAATAATCTTTCAATTTTTTTAAATCAAAAAACCTGCCCTTTACCTTCTGAGCTTGCCAGAGATTTGATGCGTCGATAAATACGTAAACAGCACTCTTCATTATTTCTATTTTATCATAAGCTTAAATTAAGGTCTTACAAATTAGTGATTTATTTCATACCTATTATATTTACACTCTGACACAGGACTATATATTTCTTCCCCTATCTTCCCAACTGAATCCCTCGTGCCCCAAATGGGCTGTCAAATTGCTTATGGTTGTGAATAATGGTATAATAGCAGTTACAAGATATTATGTAACTTGGAGGGGTGTATGTTAAAAATAGACTATCAAAAAAACAAAACCCAAAAGAAAAAGTTAATAATAACGACTCTAACATTATTAGCAGCGGTATCGCTGGTTTCATATGGGTTTATATCCGTAAGTGCCAAGCCGGCACCCGAGAAAAAAGTCGACATTTGCCACATTGAAGGCAACGGGTCATATCATTTGATTAACGTGAGTACGAACGCACAACAAGCTCACATTGACCATGGCGATGCCGTACCTGCCACATTTATAGATGACGGTGATAAATATATCGGCGTGGATTGTTCCCAATGGACCAGGGTTGATTCGGTGCAAGTGCCCGTAACCAGCGGAGCTGGGGTTGAAAGCAATATCGAAACTGTCGCAGGAACAAACTACATTTTAGTAGCCTCTGGCACATACCGATATCAAAACGGTACGACATACGGCATAGCGGATGCTGAATGGGCTTATCGAAACGATGCCTTCGCGCGTCCAAGCGATTCACCAGAAGGCTGGACATTAGGCGAAAATTCATACCCATCAGTCAAGGGCTTAGATGTCTTAGTTGACAACGAGAATATCTATTGGGGCGATTTCAACATTGAGAATATTTATCAATATGATTTCACTGGAACCGGTGATAAAATTTTCTTCAATATTTACGATAGTGCTTATGGTGATAATAGCAATATCGGCGATGGTATGAAGGTAGATATTTACGAACAGTAGTAATAAAACAGAAAATTATATAAACCCCTCACGCGAGGGGTTTATATTTTTTCTAGATATTTGCGGTTTTGATCAGATTGCATTCAATCAACAGCCATGGTTCGGCGCGCAAGAAGCGTCTATTTGTTCTGACTACCCTCTTCCCAACTAAAACCCTCGTGGCCAAAGTGACCAAAGCGGGCGGTTTGTTCGTAGATTGGGCGGCGCAGGTCAAGGAATTTGATTATGCCGT
>JAXDCN010000008.1:0-3026 GCA_034677945.1 Saccharimonadales bacterium (SeqCode) | reverse complement strand
TCCTCATCAAACGATAGCCGGACAGATTCCGGTTGCCGTTCGATTCGGTTTTGATCGGGGATATTTTCCATGTTTGTATCTTATATTTGGTTTGAATTCTAACATAAAACTAATGTTTTGTCTACCTCTATATAAGTGTAAAGAAAACAATGGCCGCAGCAATATGCTAGAATATAACAGATGAACCCCGTTAGAGCCTTTGATAATGTTGGATATTCCATGCAATTTTTAATAACGGGCCAACTCGCTAGTAGTTTTATAAAAAACAGAAGGGCTCTAACGGGGTGAAAATACTGGGAATCGAATCCAGCTGTGATGAAACCGCGGCCGCCGTCGTCGAAGACGGACGCCGAATTCTTAGCAATGTCGTCAATTCGCAAATTGACATCCACAAAGTCTACGGCGGAGTCGTGCCCGAAGTCGCCGCCCGCAGCCACATCGAGGTAATCAATCCGATAATCAACAAACCGCTGACCGATGCCAACCTGACATGGGGCGACATCGATGCTATCGCTGTGACATATGCGCCGGGTCTTGTCGGCTCACTATTAATCGGCACGCTCGCCGCCCGAACGCTGGCTATTTTGAAAAACAAACCCCTCTACCCCATCCACCATATCGAAGCTCACGTCTATGCCAATTTTCTAGGAGAAAAAGTACCTGAGTTCCCTATTCTGGCACTGATAGTCAGCGGCGGCCACACCCAATTGGTGCTATTCCGCGATCATGGTGACTACGAAATCCTAGGTCAAACCTGCGACGACGCGGTCGGCGAAGCCTTTGACAAGGTCGCAAAAATCATCGGCCTGCCCTACCCCGGCGGCCCGTCGATTGCCCAAGCCGCCAAATCAGGCAATCCCCAGGCCTACGATTTTCCAAAAGCCCGCATGCATAATGCTTATGACTTTAGCTTCTCTGGGCTCAAGACAGCCGTTTTAAGGGCTGTTCAACGCGAAGCAGGCGTCGACATTGCTTTTCCATCGTCAGGCCTTGCAGAGCTTCAAAACGACGCTCAGCGAAATGAGTTTGCCGCTAGTTTTCAGCGAGCTGCCGTCGAGACAAAGGACGACAAAACCGAACTGGCCTATTGCAACCACGACGTCAAATCAGTCGTTATTGCCGGCGGAGTAGCGTCCAATCAGGAGTTACGCAAAGTGTTGTCCGAACGGTTCCCCGAAAATATTAGGATCGAATACGCCCCCGCCAACCTATGCACCGACAACGCCGCCATGATAGCTAGCCTAGGTTATTACTACGCTCAAAAGAAGCCGCCAACCGACCCCTTTGAATTAGAGGTCATCCCCAGCCTATCAATGTCAAAAACCAAATGGGCTTGATTATCTACCGCGGACTCTTAGAGCAGCTTTTTTAGCGTACTGCAACGATTTCTTTGCATAAAAGCGCGGTTTTGAAATAGGGATTTCCCAAGCGCCGGCAAAATGAATAATCTCTCCGCCAAATGTCTTTTTAAAAGTGGTAAAACCGCTTTTTTCGTCAATCTTGTCATCTCGTTCAGAAATACCGTACAAATCGAAATACTTTTTACCGGCGCGTTTAGCATCGATGATCATATAACTTATCAGCGGCGCGCTGGCCTGCAGACTGTTGTCGGTCAGATCGCGTCCGACGTGAGCATAATAACGCGTGTCTTCGTCGTCATAAACCAGTGCCGCGACTTCGACATTACCGTCGCGCGTAGCCGTAAACAACGATGCGTTGCCGGACGGCACTAATACTTCGTACAACTTGTCAAAGAAAGACTTATTACGTATATAAAAGCCTTTTTCACCCGATGATATTCTCAGCAGTTTATAAAACGTTTCCAAGGTTTCTAGTGAATTGCTTTTTTCCATCACCAGACCCTTTTTGTGATAATTACGGTGTTGTTTGCGCCTGGTAGCGCTCATATTGGCAATTATCGTGTCCTCACTGTCACTCAAATCTATTCGTATCGTGCGGTGAGCCTGACGATGCCTCCCCTTGTGGCGAAATAACTTCTTGGCAGTTTCGATGTCAATAGGCGGCGTAGGCTCGATATTGACGACATAGGCACCAATTGCGGCAGACTTTTTCTTCAAATCATCGACTGCTTGCAGCAGCCTTGCAGCATCAAAGGCGAATGGCCCATAGGGTACGTAAACGTATTTTCCAAAGCGATCATGTTCGACCATGCCGACATACGACCAGCCCTCGCCCTTGCCCTCGATAATGGTTCGCCCCAGCTCTTTTTGAAAATGCTTCCAGGTGTCTGACTGTAAGAAGTGAGGTTTCATGCGTCCCCTATTTTATCAGTGATTTAAGTTTGCGAATTATTTTTTTGGCGGTTGGCAGCCAACGGTTCCAGACGCCGTAAAAAATCGATAGCGGCCGGTCAAATGTTCCTGCAAACATGGTTTCTTCCGCGGCCCAGCTCATTTTGAAAGTCGTCACTCCCCCGTCGATCAAGCCGCCGAAATCATAGCGTTTCAAGCCCCACTCTTTACATTTACGGATAGCGTGCCATTTCAGCGCGTAATTGGCGCGCAGCTGTTGCCCCAGCTCGTCCATGCCGCCGTATAGTTCGAGCGCGGTATCAGCGCTAACCGCCAGCCACAAAAACGCAATCGGCTTGTCGTCAACGAAAGCCGCAAACACCGGCGAATGATCGCCCAGTTTGTCATAGACATCGTAGTAATAGTGCTCGTCATGCATCGGGAAACCGGCACGCCTAGACGTTTCTTTGAATACATCGATACACTCGCCTATCTCTGCCCTATTGCGAATCAGCCTAATTTTCATAGCCTCGCTGGCTGATTTACGGATATACTGGCGCGTTTTTTTAGCCATGTCATTCAGTAGTTCGGCTTCAGACCTAGATAAATCCAGCAAAATAGTCTTGGGCGGCAATATATGATTATCAGATTGCCTCCAGCCTTCGGGCACGGCAAAATCCAGGCTGTCCGGTTCGATAGTCAGCGCCACCGGATGGTGTAACTTTTTGGCATACTTCTCTAATTCAGTCAGCAGCTCTGCCCTTTTGTCATCGT
>JAXDCN010000007.1:0-18227 GCA_034677945.1 Saccharimonadales bacterium (SeqCode) | reverse complement strand
TGATCGTAAAATTTTGCATCTCTCAGATTGATATTTGCATATAAATCTATAGCGATAACTTTTACGATTGGCTTCGCATAATTGAAAGAACCTGTCACAGAAATCACATTTTTCAGCGCTTCTTTGGACAGATGTTGGCCATACTCTTTTTTGTAGCCTTCCGGTGCATCAATCGCTAGGAATAGCTCAAGAATAGTTCTTTCCAATCCCGATTGAGTATTAGTGTCAGATAGATATGGCACCAGAATCAATAACTCCGTCGGTGAGTTCGGTATAAAATCGTCGATCTCTTTGAAAGGAATATCGAATTCTCCTATACCCAAATTACGCAGCTTATCTAGTCGCTCAATCCGAGCAGCTTGTTGCTGCAAAGATTTTTTAATAGAGCCGGACAATCCTTTTTTGTGATAGCCATACCAATCTTGAAAATGTTTTTTCGGCGGAAATTTCCCATTGATAATGTCGTCGATGCCTAAAATAGCATCGTCGATTGGGACCTTGCCTTCATTAACCGCATTGATTAATGAATTAAAATTAATTTTCAACAAATTTTTACCTCTTGATTTCGACAAGCGAAACACTCCTTTTCAATAAATTGTGGTTTCTTGAAATGGTCAGAATCAAATTGTAAATGTGCTTTTATGCGCTATTAATAAATTGCGCTAAAAAACCGATTTCACTGCAACAACGAATCTTCATGATTTTTGGGTAAGAACAATACTGATTATTACTTGTATAGTATCTGTCTAACGTAAGTTCGTTATTCTTGTTCAGATAAGCACACAAGTAATCGCGTAACATACCCGCGCCCTTAAGCTTATAGCCTTTAAATACCGGCGAAGGCGTTTGACGATTGATATTACCAGGATTGATTAATCCAAAATCCCATAATACATTCATCAAAACTTCCGAGGTGACCGATTCGTAAATCATAGAATCATTCTGCGCTTCAAGCGCCAACGGTTCACTCGAACCTCCTTTTTTGAAATTGTTGGAAATCAAGGCCAATAAAACATTTTTTGGCGGTACTCGAACCGGCGGATCGGGCTTACGATTCACAATACTGTTTATCTTTTCGTCCGATTCGGGGTCCATAAATATAACTGTCCAAAAAACTCCAGGCTCATAGTTGACATATTCGTCGTTAAGAATCACGTTTTTCAGATCGATTCCGTTCACGAAAGTCATCCCTTCGGGGATATTGTCAACAATAATACCTAGGATAGCCTCAAGCGTGCGGATATAACCGCTACCTCTGTCATTGTCGGGTAGATAAATGTTCAAACCAACGATTATTTTATCGTTGTCACAGAAATTGTGGATTCTAGGAATCCAATTTGGCATATCCGATACGGACAGGCCTGTTTCCGGGTGAGACTTTAAGTATCTTTCCACGATAGACGCTTGCTCTTCAAGCGGGATACGGTCAAAAAGACGTCCTGCGACCGCCAAGCTGATCACTCTCCTTCCAATTCAAAATTTGCCGATATATCACAATCAGTTAATTTCGATATTTGAGCACGGCGCATTGTATTTATTCTCACTGGAATAAATATATAACGCCGCTCTCAAACTCATGCTGCAATGTTAAGGTTCTCACTAGAATATACCATAAAACTTGCATTTTGAAAAGGCCAAAAAATACTTCGATATCGTCACAAGAGGTCCTGAAACGATATCGAAATTACCCGGCAAACTGCCGGTATGTTCTCCTAGATTATCAGATAATTATCGAGTGCTTTTTCTTGCTCATAACGAAATTTCATATACAACATCGGATTTCTCATTGCCAAGATCTTGATTGGCACCTTGATAACGTCATCATAAAGAAGCATTGGTGGCATACTGCTCGCAACATCCGAAATCATTACTATCGGTACAGAAATTTGGCTCGCCATAATATACCCTGGATTAATCGCGTAGTGGTCTTCGACGACTAATACTACGCTGTCTGGATGCTTCTGAATCAACTTTGTAATATCACTGCAACTTTTTATCGGCTGGTTTATGGCCGACTGTTCCACTTCCCAAATCAGATTCTTGTCATACTTACTAAAGCTTTTTTCTAATCGCTTTACGAAGCCACCGGGGACCGAAGTATTCACCCAGAGGATGATCGATTGGTCCGGAACATAAAAACTCCTGGTTAACTCGGCAAAAATTTGATACTTACCAATAACTGTATCCAGTCTTTCACCGTCGCGATAAAGTTGTTTACCCAAGTGATTGCCATACCTATCGATTACTCTACCAGAGTCGGGGTCAACGACATCAGCGACTTTCAGGCCGTTATCGAATCCAAACTCCAATTTCAAGTCTATCAACCTGTAATTGCCAGGTACTAATTGCCACGCCTTCTCGAATACCAAAAACGATTTGGTTGCCAGTTCAATGATTTCATCAATCATTTCCGGCTGTCTCTTCAGAGGATAGTCGTCAAGCACCAAGAAAGGCTCTTGATTAGCGAACGGAATTGACTTGCGATACAACAAGGCCTGGCCATTCTTAAAGACTACCAGCGGATCATCTTCGGGTAAATCAATGTCTTTCCATTTTTGGCCGGTCGTTTTAAGGTTGAATTGGACTATCAGTTTCGGGAAATACTGGTATTTCTTGATATGAGGATAACCCTTCAAGAATGACCCATAAGCCTCTCGTCTGATAATTACTTCGTATTCGATCATCTGACATAATCTGACCCCACAGCTTTCCTCGTCGATTTTCTCGACAAACGCTGTCGGAATACCACAGGCATTCAAAAGTGACATGCAATTCGCATTGACTTCGTTTGCCAGCGCAGCTTTGCCCGAAATAACGTCACGCTGCTTGCCATCAAGCGCCGTGATATCATCTTTGGATTCGAATACGCCGTAACCCGGAATGTTTGTCTGCCAAACCCGTTTTGTCTTACCTTCGTAAAGTAGATTCGTTTTTGTTACGTTCAAAGTACCCACCAACTTTCTAATAATGTATCTGATCCTTTTCGGATAAGACCAAGGTCGGACGCGAATAATCGTATCAAATCCTGGTCTTATACCGATATATTAAAGAACAAAAAATCCCTAACCCTTCGGATTAAGAATCGCTTATACTATAACATCTGATGTGACTAATATCAATAGCTTCAAAGAGAGGACTTGGTCACCTCCGGCGACCCAGCGATTTTCAAACTACAAGTATAGCTTGTAATCTGAAAAGTCACCTTGCGGACTGCCACAGGCAGTCCTCACCTCCATGCCATGGGATGAATGTTCAAGCCCCTACTCGGCGAAATCAATTTAAATAACGACCAGAATAGGTCGTTATTTAAATTGGTACGCGAGAGAGGACTTGAACCTCCATGCCTTTGCAGGCACTAGCACCTGAAGCTAGCGTGTCTACCATTCCACCACTCGCGCGTGTATCTGCTAATTTTTAAATGAACAATTATTGCTAGTGGCCTGGCACTAGGTCACAGATAATTTGCTTCCAGCAAATTTCCGCGACCCCGCCTCGCTCGGTGACATTCGTCATTTGGGCTCCGGCCTTGCGGACTGCCACTGGCAGTCCTCACCTGAAGCTAGCGTGTCTACCATTCCACCACTCGCGCACAAGCGTACCACTATCAAGAATAGCGGTATCTTGAAGGTTTTTCAATGGTTATATCTAGTCGTGCGGGGAATATTGAGCGAAATCGGCTTGATTGTAGTCGGTATTTAGTTGCGCGATTAACGTTTTCAGGTCGGATTCCTGTTTGACGCCGGGGTTCATGGTACCGAAGGGATCAAAGGCGGCGCGGATTTGTTTGTAAACTTCCAGCAGATCATTGTTAATATTGGCGTAGGCGGCCGATGCTCGCAAACGGCCTTCGCCCGACTCAGTCGAGATACAGCCTCCGAATTTAGCGACCAATTCCGCATAGTCGCTGATCAATTTAAAGGTTTTTTGCCGGTCGGTCATGTTGTGCAGATTTATCATCGGACGGGCATGTACTATGCCGCCCAGCCACTGAATATGTAGTGGCAAGCTGATGTGATGTTTTTTGGCGAGTTCTTGGACAGCCAGAATAAATTCTTCGCGGCGATCGACTAGCACGGATGCGCCGTCAATCAACGGCGGGTATGATTCTTCCTTGGATTCGGGCCTTAAAATCACGGAACTGACTTCGCGGATAGCATGCAATTCTTCGATAGTCTGGTCGTCATTTGTGAAAATCGTCGTTTTCATCTTGGACATTTTTTTCAAAGCTTTCTTGACCTTGCGTTTTCTGGCATGATCGCTAAAGTCGTTGAAACTGACGTATAGCACCGCGCCGACGCTTTTGTGCGGGTCCGCGCCAAAGAACGGATATTTTTTTCCGTGTTTGCGGGCGATGTCATAATATTCACCGTCGATAATTTCGATCGATTCGGGTTGCAACGAAACCATCAAGTCGGCGGCGTCTCGGGCGATTTCGGGCTCGTCAAACACAGCCACGACGATTGATTCGTCATTGCTGTAAAAGGCGGCCTTGAGGACGATTTCCGAAATGATTCCCAATGTCCCCTGGCTGCCGATAAATAACGGTGTCAAATCAAACGAACCGTCGCGGCGCTTGACCTGAGCAATGCCCGGATAGCCGTTATTGTCGATTGAGTCTTTGTCGATTTCGTCATTGATCAACTGTTGATTGTCTTCGATAATGCCGTCGATTTTGCGATAGATTTCACCCTCGAAAGTCTGCAGGCCTTTCTTTTTATTGAGGTCTCGGCGGCTAATGCGACTGGTTTCTATCAAGTCGCCGTTTGCTAGTACCACTTCCATTCGCGTTACCCAATCACCGGTCTGACCGCCGGTTCCGGACGCGATGCCGCCTGAGTTATTGGCGACAGCTCCGCCAATAGTACTATATGCGGCCGTGGGCGGGGCGGAAGGAATGTGCATACCGTGCGATTTCAGGGTTTCGTTAAGCGCTCCGAATCTGACGCCGGGCTGAGTGTGGACGAATTGATCGTTGTTTTTGGGGTTGATAAAGATGATTTTATTCAGATGAGCAAGCGTGTTGATAATAATTCCTTTACCTATGGCTGCGCCGGTCTGGTCCGATCCGCTGCCGCGCGCTGTAATAGGCATGGCATGACCCTTCTCGGCCAGTTGCCAAGTGAAGCGGGCGACTTTGCGAATATCATTTGTAACACGGGGGTGTATCACCAGTTCGGGAGTTATGTTCAAAATACTGCCGTCGCGGGAAAATCGCTTTCGGACGGCTTCGGCACTAGTGGCCTCGCCAAGGATATGTTCGTTTAAATATTGCGCAATTTTACTCATGCCTTATTTGTCCCCATCAGAAAATACTGTATTTATGATAGCACAAGCGCCATGCTGCACGCCATAATGCTTGTAATAGTCCGATTTTGCTTTATTCAAAGAGTAATTTTTGATATAATGAACCGGCGCGCGAGTGGTGGAATGGTAGACACGCTAGCCTTAGGAGCTAGTGCCGCAAGGCGTGAAGGTTCAAGTCCTTTCTCGCGTACCAAAACAAATAGAGACCGAATGGTCTCTGTTTATTTCGGCAATGATGATGTCTCTGGTGTAAATCTCGATTGAGACTCCATTATAGCGCTAGAAACACCTCCTAACTAAATAGTCTAAAAGTCCTCGGCAACCAGTCGTGGTTTTATTACTACAGGCTAGTATCTTTACATTTTAGGGGTAGAAATGCTAATGCATCTTGACAAACAAAACTACTTATGGTAAAATTAAGATGTTGAGTAATTAACTCAAGTCTAGCACCAAGGAGGTGAGCACATTGAAAAGTTTTTAGAAAGGAGATGCTTTCATTTCTTGGGCGAATTTTCGCCTATTACATTCTTTTTAGTTTTAGGTTTATAACCTAAATTATCATATATCCCAAAAACTATTCTTTAAGGAGGTTCACGCAATGGCTATTGATAATATGGGAAATGCTCTAAAAGAAACTAAGGAGTTTGCCGATATGACACATAATCCTATGGTCAAAGAATGGGGGCTCTATTTTTATGAGGCCAACGGTTACGATAACCGTTTAACCGTTGCAAAGGCATTCACGGATTTCTGGGATAATTCTAGCGCTGATAAGCTCGAGATTCCCGGAAAATGTACGCTTGGCGGTAAGGTTTTCGGACACGAAAAATTCAATGACGGCGAGGAGATCTTTACTTCGGATATCATATCCATTGAGAGGATTGAGCGTGGTTATGTCAACGGTATTACGAATGATCTTTTGCGCGTTACTACAGTTTCTGGTAGCAAGTATCACATCTACTCGATCAACTATAATGCCTATATGTTCCTGATGATGGGTGATTTGATCCACTTGGGCGAACTCAACCCGAGCCGTCACTACTACCTTAAACCCGAGTACCGTTGCTCGAAACTTATATAAAACGCTTCTTATCTAAAAACAATAAAGTCCCCGGCAGCCAGCCGGGGCTTTTAATTGCGCTAAATATATTAAAATTTCTGATAGAGGACTTTCGTCTAGGACCTCGCGTATTTTGCTGCGCTTCGCCAAGTCCTCTCTCGCGTACCGAATAAATAAGACTGTCCTTGGACGGTCTTATTTATTTGATCGGAGATAAGACTTGAAACTTCGCATTACAAATCCTACGATTGACATGATTATGCTTTTGTGCTATAATTAGTCCGGTTAAA
Source organism: Saccharimonadales bacterium (SeqCode) (assembly GCA_034677945.1). Taxonomy (GTDB): domain Bacteria; phylum Patescibacteriota; class Saccharimonadia; order Saccharimonadales; family Saccharimonadaceae; genus UBA1547. Next base: position 11,573 of record JAXDCN010000007.1, on the reverse strand, counting down.
TCTTCAAGTCAACCAACTTGAAAGCACATTCAATAAAGGAGGGATAGGCATGTGGTTAGACTACACGGAGTTCTAGTAACAGAGAATACTGGCGTCATTAACTTAGACGATGTCAGAAGAAAAAAATCTCAGAAACAATTTACTAGCAGCAGGCAGTCAATTTCCACGGAACAGCATTGTTCCATTCTGTCAGGTTTAAACCAAAAAACGTCTGACGAACCTACCGTTTCTTGTTTTTTATGCCAGAGTTTTAGATCGGTCGAGCCGGGTCCTTGCAGAAGGCCGGTAACCGAAAATCATCTATGCATGGCAAGCCCGCTGCCGAAAAAAATCGATCCACTTACTGGTTTCGAAGCAACATACAACACGGACGATCTGGGTCGCGAATATTTTACGCGGCATTTATATCAGTATTGTAGCCGCGTAAACAGTGACGGGCATTGCAAGAAATTCAGAATGGTTCATATTGATTGCGACTAGAACCATTGCTAATTATCCCCTTATTAACCCTCGGAAGTTTTCCGGGGGTATTTTTTGTCTAAATATATTACCGCAAACGAAATAACGGCCCGAAGGCCGTTATTCCTTACGGTAAAACGTTAATGCCGCGGTTCCGTAACTACGATTGTCCACCACAACAACTCCATTAACGGTCGGCATGTCACCTCTACCTGAATAAGATAATACCATAAGCCCGTTTGGTTTTAAAAGAGCCCCCAAACGCCAGACTGTGGATAACTGCAAATCGTTATAGGGAGGATCGGCGAAAATTATATCATATGATTTGTCTTGATTTTTATCAATCCAGGTGCTAACTCCCATTTTGAATGATGTAGTAGAATTGTCAACGCCTAGAGAGTTTATATTTTCAGTCAGAATTTTGTTAGCTAATTTATGCCTTTCGACGAAAGTAACGTGCGCCGCTCCTCGGCTAAGCGCCTCCAAACCGACCGCTCCAGTGCCGGCAAAGGTATCTAACACGTCGGCGTCCTGAACTGCGCTTCCGATAATATTGAACAATGACCCCCTGACCCGCTCGCCCATCGGATGAGTTATTCTGCCATCTGGCGCCTTGATAGTCCGGCCGCCGAATTTTCCTGAAATTATACGCAGATTCATATTAATTCACTCCGCCGCCATAATGATAGATTGATACCAGGCCAGCGTCACGGTTTTAATTATTTCGGGAATTAACACCTTTTTAGTTTTGTTCGCCAGGCGCCTGTTCCAGCCCTTTTTGGCAAACTCGTCATACATTCCTAGGTCGTATACTTTACGTACCGATTCAATAAATATAGCTTCAAAGCCATCCTTTTTCAGGCGTTCGACATCGGCGTCAGTCGGACTGCCGGTTTTTAATTTATCGGTCGATATAGCCGAAGCAACGCCCATCTCGAACATCATATGAACCGTAATGACGCCGCCCCCGCCCCAATATTGCCAATTTTTCAGCAACGTATCTTTGCGGCTGCTGCCGCGAATTATATTCTTTTCTTTGATTGAGGTACGTTCGGTTCGCGGCCTGCCCCATAATTCTTCGATTTTGTCGTTTAACGGATAATGATGGGCCGGCGTCAAACCGTCAACCACGGCATGAGCTAACCAGGCCGCCTCGAAAGACGTGCGGACATAATCGCCTTTTTTTAACGCCTTGGCCATGTTGAACAAATGATTATGAATGATATCGATCAGCTCATGGTCATCTGGGTTAGTGGGGTCGATAAAATACCACGGTTCGTCTTCGGCAAATTTTTTGTGTTTAACCGCATCCGGTCCGTTGGCGCCTTCAAATTGCAAAATATTTTTGGCAGTCGGAAAATCCACCGATTTCGGGATATATTTTGCCAAATTACGGCGGGCGGCACGATCAATCTTTTGATGAACGCCAACGAATCTTCCTGAACCTTTACGAAAGGTTGTTCCTGCATACATAAACGTGAATCTTTAATTAATTTAATGTCGTCAGCCGCTGGTAGTATTCGACCGCAGCGGCCAGTTGCTTATATTGTAACAGCTTTTCACCGCTTAGGATGAATTGCTTGGCCTGTTTTTGGGCCCGGGCAATCAATTTCGTATCACCTAACGTTGCAATTTGCAGATTCAAGGCGCCATGCTGAGCCCGGCCGTAGATTTCGCCCGGACCGCGCAGTTTCAAATCGACCTCGGCCAAGTAAAAACCGTCATTACTTTTTTCGACTTCACGCAAGCGCTGCGATGGTTTGGCACTGGTACTATTAACCAGGTAGCAGTAGCTTTGATATACGCTGCGCCCGACGCGCCCGCGTAATTGATGTAATTGCGAAAGCCCGAACCTGTCAGCGTCTTCGATAACAATAACCGTAGCATTAGGTACGTCAACGCCGACTTCGACGACCGTCGTACTTACTAAAATATCGAAATGTCCGACCGAAAACTGTTGCATAACGGCATCTTTGTCATCCGATTTCATCTTGCCGTGAAGCAGCCCTATGCGGCGATGTTTAAAAATGGAGTTCTGAAGTTTTTTATATTCAGCCTGTACGCTTTTTACTTCGTTGTCCGGGTTGTCTTCGATCAGACTGCAAATTACGTAGGCCTGACGTCCGGCGGAAATTTCGGCATCGACTTTCTCGTACAATTGGGCACGGCTGTTCGGTGACCAAATTTTAGTAATGATTGGCTTTCTGTCTTTGGGCAGTTCGTTCAGAATACTTAAATCAAGTTCGCCATAAACCGTCAGCATCAGGCTGCGCGGAATCGGCGTAGCCGTCATCGCCAGCATGTGCGGCATATGCTGGGATTTTTTTAACAGTTGCTGGCGCTGCTGGACGCCGAAACGATGCTGTTCATCGATAACAACGAAACCCAGCCTATGGAATTTAACTGTTTCCTGTATCAAAGCATGGGTGCCGACGACGACATTCACGTTGCCGTTAGCGATCTGTTCGTATAGCGTTTTTCGAGCTTTACCCTTAACGCTGCCGGTCAGCAAGCCTACGCTTACGCCAAGCGGTTGCAATAATCTAGACAGTGTTTCGGCATGCTGAGATGCCAGGATCTCAGTCGGCGCCATGATTGCAGTCTGCAGACCGGCGTGCACTACTTCACAAGCTACAAGACCGGCAACAACCGTTTTACCTGACCCGACGTCGCCCTGAAGCAAACGGTTCATGGGAGTAATTTTTTCCAGATCTTGGAGTATTTCCCAAGCCGCCCGCCGCTGCGCCGCTGTCAACTCAAACGGCAGCCTTTTGACAAAATCCGAAACGACCGGTTGTTCGAAAGGTATCTGCCAACCGGTCAGTTTGGAATTTTCCTGACGGTTTAATTGGCTGGCCAGTAACAACTGAAATAACTCTTCGAAAGCCAAGCGCTCGCGTGCTTTTTCTATGTCGGCCATGGTTTCCGGAAAGTGCATGGATAAAATAGCCTGGCTGCGCGAAAGCAGCTTTTCATTTTTTACTATGTCGCTCGGCAACGTTTCGGGCAGCATGGTTATCAGCGGCCTTAATTCAGCCAGAATCTTGCGGACTAGTACCGATTTTAAACCTTTGACCGCCCGATAGACAGGCAGTATCCTATCTGTCTGAACCGGCACGTCACTGACTTTTTCGGCACTGGGGTTGGTCAGTTGATAGCGATTGTAATTGAATTCGAAAGTTCCTGAAAAATAAAATTCTTCGCCCGATTTCAATTGCGTTTCCCGATATGGCTGATTGAACCAAACGGCCTGTAATTTTCCGCTGTCATCGGCAAGCGTCGCCGTGGTAATGCGCAAACCGCGCCTGACCGGGCGGGTCGCAATTTGTTCGCAGCGGGCTTTGATGGTGACTTTTCCGGGGGCAATACTAGAAATCGAGATAATATGCGAAAAATCCTCATGAGCGCGCGGCAAAAAATCAATCAAATCACCTACCGTGTTGATACCGGCCAGGGTAAAATCTTGCTTGACTCTTGGCCCGACTCCCTTGACTTTTTCCAAACTGGAAAATGTGTTCATGTATCTATAATAACAGTTTGGCGCGAATTACAGTTCGGCCAGCATCGTTTCCAGATTTTTTGCCAGGCTATCCAAGTGATCTTCTAAATCAGCGTACTGGACGGCGATATCTTTGGATTCATCAAAATCCTGATACCACTGCATATAGAATTTCAGTTTGGGTTCCGTACCGCTTGGACGAATCGTCACCCGGTTGCGGCTGTCACCGAATTGAAGCGCGATAACATTGCCGCATTCGCATTCAATCGGCGTTTTCTCGCCCGAAGCGACATCTGTCTTTTCCGATGTTAGATAGTCCAACACCGCCGTAATCGAGTGACTGCCAAGGTTCTTGCCGACGGATTTGCGCAAGCCTTCCATGATACGTTGCATCTTTTCGAATCCGGTCGACCCGGGGCACACCATAGTGCTCAGCCTTTCGGCGTACAAGCCGTGCTCTTTGTACAATTCCATCAACTTGTCATACAGCGTTTTGCCCTCTTTTTTCAATTCGGCAGCATATTCGGCTAGCGGCAAGGCGCCGGTCGCTCCGTCTTTGTCGTGTATATAATCACCCTTTAACATACCGAAGCTTTCTTCGCAGCCTATCACGAACTTTTCTTCGGTGTTCTCTTTTTTTGTCATCAATTCGCCGATGTATTTAAAGCCGATCAATAAATTGTCGTATATCTTTACTTCGTAGTGTTTCGCCAAGGCATTCAACATATCGGTCGTGACAATCGTTTTAACTATATAGTGGTTAGGCGTCAAGCGGCCGCGTTCTTTCATTTTCCTCAGGGAATAATCGGTCGCTAGTATGGCAGACTGATTACCGTTCAGATATATCACGCTGTTATCGGTTTGACGAACCATAACACCTATGCGGTCGGCATCGGGGTCGTTCGTTATGGCGATATCGGCCGATTCGGACACTAATTGGGCCACCGCCAGGTCATTGGCTTCATGCTCCTCAGGATTCGGTTTACCGCTGGGGATAGTCGGGAAATGTCCGTCAGGAATCATTTGCGAGGCAATCTCGACGATATTCGTAAAACCAACGTTCCTAAGTACCGGCAAAACATTGGTTTGCCCTGTTCCATGAAGCGGCGAATAGACAATCGATATACCGCGCTCCGTACCTAATTTTTCGGCTGATGCGGCCGCGATATAGGCGTCGTCGACTTCTTGGCCGATGATAGCAATAATACCGTCCGTGACCGCCTTGTTATAGTTGATCGACTTGATTTCGGTAATATTTTTAGCTGCGTCCATCACACCTTTATCATGAGGCGGAACCAATTGCCCGCCATCGCTCCAATAGGCCTTGAAACCGTTATCCGACGGCGGATTATGGCTGGCACTGATAACAATACCGGCCGCACAACCCAAATGCCTGACGGCAAAGCTGAGTTCTGGGGTTGACCTGAAACTATTAAATAGGTACACCTTGAAGCCATTGGCCGCCACGACTTCGGCTGCGATTCGGCTAAGTTCATCTGAAGTGATACGAGTATCGTAACCGATAGCTATGCCCTTCAAAGGAGCACCGCTATCAACCGATAATGCGTATTCACACAAGGCCTGCGCCGCCGCTCCGACCGTGACTTTGTTGATGCGGTTCGAACCGACACCGGTTTTGCCGCGTATGCCAGCGGTACCAAATTCAATTTCTTGGAAAAAGGCGTCTTCTAATTGTTCCCATTCGCCCGCTTGCATCATCGACTCGACTTCGGCCTTGTATTCGCTGTACCTTGGTTCGGTCAGCCATTTCATGACGTTTTTTATCGCGTTGGGTGATAAATGTTCGGTTGGAGCTTGCATAGTAAATTAATATACCCCTTAATTTTGTTGTTTATCGCACTAAAATAAAGCTGTTTTTACCTTTTTTGATTAACGAAACGGAGTTGATTATCTGATCGCTGTCGACTTTGTTGCCATTTATCGATACGGCGCCGCTGGATATCAAACGTCTGGCTTCGCCGTTACTGGCGCTGTGCCCCGATTCGACTAAAGCTTCGACCAAAGATTTGTCGATTGTCACCACGGGAATTTCGTTGGCAAGCGCGTCAATATCATCGCCGTTAAGGCTGGCAAAATCAGCACCGCCGAAGAGAACATTGGTGACCCTTTCGACGCTATCGGTGCGTTCCTTACCATGGACTAATGTCGTTACTTCGCGCGCCAATGTTTTTTGAGCGACGCGCGCACCTGGGTTAGCTTTTACTTCATTTTCAAGTTTTTCAACATCGTCAACACCCAATAACGTGTAGATTTTGACATAATCGATTACTCCGGCATCGTCCGTATTCAACCAGAATTGATAGAATTTATATACGCTGGTTTTTTTGGCGTCCAACCATACTGCACCGTCCTCGGACTTGCCGAATTTCGCGCCGGTTGATTTATTGATGATGAGAGGCATCGAGTAAATGTTTACCTCTTTGCCCTCGACTCGGCGAATCAAATCTACTCCGGCGATAGAATTACCCCACTGGTCAGCACCGCAAAGCTGAAGCGTCACGCCGTATTTACGGAATAAATACAGAAAATCATATCCCTGAATCAGCGAATAGCTAAACTCGGCATAACTAATGCCGGAACCTTCACTTCCTAAACGCGACTGGACGAAATCACGCCCTAGCATTTGACTCATCGGTACATGTTTGCCGACATCGCGCAAGAAATCCAGATAGTTCATATCCTTGAACCAGTCGTAATTATCAACCAACGTGAAATCCTTGCCTGCAAACAATTGTTTGTATTGGGCGGCAATACCGGCTTTGTTCTTGGCAATTTCTTCGACTGTTTTGATATTACGCTCGCTGGCTTTGCCGTCCGGGTCACCAATCATACCGGTCGCTCCGCCAACCAACAGGATAGCTTTATGTCCATGATCGATAAAACGCCTAACCAGCATGGTCACAGCCAAATTGCCAATCGTCATACTGTCGGCGCTTGGATCAACACCTAGATAGAAAGAGATCGGGCCGTCGTCCAACACGGTCAGGTCCTTGTATGTAGTTTGATTGATAAAGCCGCGCCACTTCAGTTCTTCGGATAGCTTCATTTTGTCCCCATTTTATTCATATTCATCTGGTAGTATATCAAAGTTTATATGTATATGCATATATCCGCAATAAAGCGAAGGCTTGGGTACGGTCAGGCTTTAGTGATATAATGATAATCGTATTGTTTATGAGGAATTTATTACGTGGGTAAAAAACCGTCAAAAACACGCAAACTTAGTGTGTATTCAAATTTGTCTCATTCGCGCAAAGTCAAAAAAGACGCCGCCGCCAGAAAGCATGCCCAATATTTGGCATCTTTACCGAAAAATCCGTTCAAACGCTTTGTCCACCGATTAAAGCCAAAGCATTTGGCCGAATATTGGTTTTCTAAACGCGGCCTAACTATGGCTTTGAAAGTCTTCGGCGTAGGTATTTTGATGGCATGTCTGCTTGTCGGAGGGCTCTTCGCCTATTTCCGTAAAGACATTGATTCCATCCGCCCTGGGGAACTTGCGAAAAATGTCCACACAACCGTTACGACATACCTGGACCGCAACGGCAATTTACTATGGGAAGATAAAGGCGAAGGTGATTATAAATTAGTCGTCGAAGGCAAGAATCTTAGTAAATATTTAAAAGATGCGACTGTCGCTATCGAGGACAAGAACTTCTACAAAGAAGGCGGCATCAGCATATCGGGAATGATGCGCGCGTTCATTAATAATATGTCCGGCGGCAGCACCCAGGGCGGCTCGACTTTGACTCAACAGCTTGTCAAACAGGTCTTTTTTGCGGATGAAGCCCACAAAAGGGGCCTAAGCGGTATTCCGCGCAAAATCAAAGAAATGATTCTAGCGATCGAAGTCGAAAGGATGTACAGCAAGGAGCAAATTCTGGTGCTTTATTTGAACGAGTCGCCTTATGGCGGACGCCGTAACGGTGCAGAGTCCGGTGCTCAGACCTATTTCGGCAAGGCCGCCAAAGACCTGACACTACCGGAAGCAGCCCTGTTAGCCGCCATACCGCAGAATCCGTCTATTTACGACCCGTATAACGTAGCCGGTCATAAGGCACTGCTGGCGCGCCAACGAACCGTTCTGGATAACATGGCCGAGCAAGGTTACATAACTAAAAAACAGGCAGAGGAAGCCAAAAAATATCCGATAATTGATCATCTTATCCCGGAAGCCAGCCAATATACTAATATCAAGGCTGCGCACTTCGTCCAGATGGTAAAGGCCGAGGCAGAAAGCACTTTAGGTAAAAGTACCATTGGCAAGGGCGGATTGACTATTAAAACAACTCTTGATCTGCGCATCCAAACAAAACTCGAAGAAGCTACCAATGATATGTTCAGTTCTTATATACCGGGATGGGCAGGCTTTTCAAACAGCGCCGCGACCGTTGAGGACACAAAAACCGGACAAATCGTCGCGCTTATGGGCAGCCGTGATTTCAATTATGCCGGCTATGGCCAGGACAACGCAGCCGTCGCCTATTTGCAGCCAGGTTCGACTATCAAACCGCTGGTGTACTCACAATTATTCCAGAAAAAACCTACCGGCCAAGCCAATTACGGCAGCGGCAGCATCCTGAACGATGTAAATATCGATTCGATTTACGGCGCAAAACTTTTTAACGCCGACCGTACTTTCAAGGGTGCGATGACCATTCGATCGGCTCTAGCTACGTCGCGGAACATTCCTGCCGTCGAAGCAATGTATATATCCGGCGTCAAGCCCACCCTTGATACTATTCATAAGCTAGGTGCGACCAGTTATTGTACGCAGGGCAGCGAAGTCCAAGTCGGTTTGGCGTCAGCAATCGGCGGCTGCGGATTGAAACAAATAGATTTAGTAAATGCCTACGCTTCGCTTGGGCGCTTAGGGGCATACAAACCACAATCAACAATACTTGAAGTAAAAAACAGTTCCGGTGAAGTCATCAAAAAGTGGACCGATACCGCCAGCGTTCAGATTATCGATCCGCAATCAGCCTATATCGTGGCCGACATTCTATCGGACGATGTTGCCAGGGCCCCGCTTGACGGCAGACACGCGCTAGGAATGGAAATACCAGGCGTAAGGACTTCGACCAAGACCGGTACTTCCGACAAAGACGGCAATGCCAAGGATATCTGGATGGCTAGTTACAGCCCGGTCCTTACTATGGCCGTGTGGTTTGGTAACTCTGATGCGACGATTCTTACACACGGTACTTCATCACTACCTGGCGCTATAATCGCCAAAGTGATGGAATATGCTCATAAACAAGTCTATGCACCGCAAGGGCTATGGAAGTCAGGTGATTGGTTCACCAAACCCTCAGGTATCCAGGTAGTCAAAAATGAACTTTATCCGTCATGGTGGAGCAAAACCCAAGGTCAAACCAACGCCAAACTGACTTTCGACAAAGTCTCAAAGAAAAAAGCTACCAGCCTGACTCCGGACGGCGCCAAGATTGAACTGGACGTAATGAAAACGATTGACCCAATAACCAAGAAAGATGTCTATATAGCACCTGACGGTTACGATGGCACCAAAGATGACGATGTCCACAAAGCCACCGACGTCGCCCCGATAGTAACTAGCATTAGCGTCGAACAATCAGGCGGCCCACATGACTACGTCGTTACCGTCCAGGCTACTCAAGGCACATACCAAATTACAGGCGTACAAGTTACCATCGGCTCCAAAACTTATACGGCCACCGCTTCGGCTGCCGACACTTATACCTACAACTACACCGCATCGTCTTCGGACGAAGATTTATCAGTGTCAGCTACAGTAACAGACAGCGTGTATTACACCGGCACCGCAACGGCCGATTCCACTATCAGTTTTAGCTCGGATTAGAAACCAAATACTTTTATTGTTTGTTCATCAGGTCAATCATGCTTTGTTCAGCTTTAGCCGACCTGTTAGACCGCCTGTTGCCGCGATTTTGCTTATCCTTGCTGTATGGTTTATCTGTTTTCGTATACTTTGACGTCTGCTGGCTACGGCTGGGTGCTGGTTTTGAAACAAATTGCTTTCTGCCCGTATTTTGATGCTTACTTACCGAAGTACGGCCGGTTTTTTCGATCGGCTTTGACAATTTGGCAAACATCATTTTTCCAGCGGCGGTTTGAAGGCTGCGAATGAATTCGACTTCGACGGTTTTTCCGATCAGACCGCTAGCGTGTTCGACAACGACCATCGTGCCGTCCGCCAAATGGCCTACTGCTTGGTGCGGATCCTGCCCTTTTTGTGTCAGTTCAAGCGACATTTTTTCACCGGGCAAATACGCCATTCGCAAATTCATCGCCAAATCATTTACATTCAAAACATTTATATTTTCGACCTGTGCGACTTTATTCAGATTGTAATCAATCGTGCAAACGGCGCCGTCATATTTTTTAGCCAAATTAAGCAACCGTTCGTCGACACCTTCTTCTGCCCTGCTGCCGTCTTGGAAAATCTGAGCATTTAAATTAGGTATGCTTTGTAATTCCGCTACCACGTCAAGACCGTGACGCGCGCGACTTCGTTTTTCGGCATCAGCATTGTCAGCTAGAAATTGCAGCTCTCCGATTACGCTGCGCGGGATATACAGCAACCCGCCAATAAATCCTGTCTTTGCCACAGCGACGATTCGTCCGTCAATCAGTACCGACGTATCGACGAATATCGGCTTGAGGCTTTTTGTTTGAGAATTTTTCTTCGAATTTATCGAAATTAAATATAACACTCCTGCTAATATGACAATCAATAATGATAAATTTATAATTTCCATTGCTTTTCCTTATTTTTGTAAATATTCGTTCAAAGCCGATCGCAAGTCGTTAACTTGTTTGATAAATGAGTTCCTAATTTTACCGCTTGGGGCTATGGCTTGTTTAAACCCAAGTTTTTTAGCTTCGGCTATCCTACGGTCGGCTGAGCGGACCGAGCGTATTTCGCCACCCAAGCCTACTTCGCCGAATACGACAACTCCGTCACCAAGCCGTCGTTCGGCGGCGGCGCTAGCTATAGCCATACAGACAGCTAGATCTGCAGCCTGGTCATTTAACTTTAGACCTCCCACTACATTAATATAAATGTCCTTATCCGACAATTTTAATTTCGTACGCCGTTCTAAAACAGCAACCAACAAGTTCAACCTATTCAAATCAAAACCGCTGGCAGTACGCTTGGGATAGCCGAAGCTTGTCGGATTAACAAGAGCTTGGATTTCTACGAGCAGCGGCCGCGCACCTTCAAGCGTAGCAAGTACGACCGACCCGTCCCCGTTTTGGCGTTCGGCTAACAGCGCCGCAGACGGGTTTTCGACTAATTTCAAACCTTCCTCCGCCATTTCAAATATTGCCGCGTCATTTGTCGAACCAAAGCGGTTCTTGGCGGCCCTGACTATCTTGAAACCGCCGTATCTGTCACCCTCAAATTGCAGCACGACATCGACCAGATGTTCGAGGACTTTCGGACCGGCGATACTGCCTTCCTTGGTAACGTGGCCGACCAACACCACAGCGGCCCCTGATTTTTTGGCCGACTGGATAATTACATTACTGCTGTTCGTAATTTGCGAAACCGTCCCCGGGGCAGAAGTAATCTCATCCAACGATAATG
>JAXDCN010000006.1:0-11535 GCA_034677945.1 Saccharimonadales bacterium (SeqCode) | reverse complement strand
CTTCATCTGATTTGTGCAGCCGGTCGTCTAATCTTATCTTAGTCGGCTCCAAGTCCGACCGGCACATTAATAACGAAAATCGATTATACCTGCTTAATTACCCTATCACCGTGTTCTAGCCGCTTTGTGCGGCAAGCTAGCACTGTAGGTTACTCGAAAGAGTAAATCCAAGCCTATGGCGTGCGTAGGAGGAAAATGGTATGCATATCTTTACGATCAAGGATGGCGTCGCACATGACGGAGTTATCGTTGAAAAATTCTGGTTAAAAAGCCAAAATGTTATGATACCTGTTATCATACTTGGCGGAGAACTACGCAACCCTCGCAATATCATTCCGGTCAAATTGACTGAAAACCAGCACAAAAGGTGGAATAAAAGAGGTTCCGTTAGAATCAAATTCGGCGATGTCAGCACAACCATAAGAGGCAGACTAAAGATCGTCTCAAAAAAGCATGCTGACACTTCCGAACGGATACTCTGTGTATTCAAATCTAGAAACGTCTTTGGGTGTATCAACGAATATCACGGCGATTTGTCCGAACAACTCCATCTGCCATTCCCCGGTAAAATTGTTGCGTCCAGTTATATTTCTAACAAGAACGATTGGCATGCAAACTTTTGCGAACAAATCGTGGCCGTAATGCCGCAAACTGTATTTTGTACCCGCAGCAACGTCGCTGAACCGCATTACTTCAAATGGGACGGCAATCAGCTGCTTGGCGGCTGGACACACGAACAGCGCTTGGCCTGTAATTTGTTTTAGGATTATAATCTTTAATTCGTTTCGTGTCTTTACCCCTATGAATGGTCATAGGGGTATTTTTTTGCCAGCCCTGGGACACTGGTATTGACTAAATGCCTATAATGTATTACAATCTAAGCATTAGGGTTGTGTAGCTTCTTTGGTGTTATCTAAAGTTTAGCTCCGATTCTGACAGTACATTTACATACGAGAATACTCCCGATAGAATGTTTTGCTAGATTGGGAAGCGTTTTGGATATCTATACGGTGTTCAAAGCGCTTCTCAATACGAGACGCAAAATACATTTATAAGGAGAGATTAATTTGCAGTTAGTAAAACAAGAGCTGGAAGATGAACAAAAAGAAGGCTGGTTTTTAACCAGTCTAGTCGACAGAGTTTTCGATCACTACGCCCATTTGTTTTTACACAACCCACTTACCGACGCTTTCCATCAATTCAAAGGGGAAACTATTCCCGATATCTGCAACGTTGTTACGTCACAAAAAATAAATCTGTGCAGTTACCGCTTTTCGCTGGAAATTGCTCCAGGTGTTACCGACATCTATTTCACGATGCCATTCAAAAATTTGTGCCTCGTTAACAACTGGGATGATATGCATGAACATATCGGCAAAGACGTAGGGATCGACCTCGTGAGACGAATTGTGGCGACGTTGTCACCCTCGGCTCTTGAGAAGCTAGATTCATTCAAACCGTGTGAAGAGTTCCACCCATATCGCGTGGATCCACACAAAATCACTCGTTCTGGTGCCGCTAGATCGACACAACTTTCACCGTCTTTTTGATTATTGAATGGAGGCAGATTATATGAATTGTGGATTACCATGCAAACTGAAGGGTCGGCATGGCGCTGACGGCAAAGTTGAACCTTGCAGTATAATCAAGGCGCTAAACGCAGGCAGCAAAGCGAGACTTGATAGCTTTATCAAAGCAGCCGGTTTAGCCGGTAAAAAAGTCGAAGAAGTCGAAGTAATGTTCGGTCCGCCGACAAAGTTTGACGTGGTAGATTTTTACAAAGTCCCGAAAGCCGCTCAATGTATCGAGCATAAGCAAGACGTTGTCATCACACCGGGTTTTGAACCTTCAGAGCAAATTATCCCTTGTTGGGGAAGGTGCTTTGTCACGGTGCCAGAAGAACACGCAGAAGTAATTTCTGCCACATATGAATTGGGCGATTTTGGCTCATTTTGGAACATAAAGGTTGCTGTTGCTTATTTATAATTATTCTCGTCATAAATGTAAAACCACTTGAATCTTCGGAGGCAAGTGGTTTTTAAATTGGCAAAGGAAAAGCGGCTCTATCCAATGACAGAGCCGCTATGAGGCAAGTTTGTTTGATTAATCTTAGTACTCTAAATACTTCTCTATCGCCGCCCTATCTACGACTGAATTAATTTTGGCAACATTATCCAAATCCTCAGTTAAATTTTCGACTGTACGGACTATTGAACCTAACCCAACCATTATTCCGCCCGCCGATTGGACGACTTTTTCGATTTCTTGAATCGGAAATTCAGGGTCGTCTATACAGTCTGTAACTACAAGCACAAGCTTGCCGCGGATATATTTGGCGTCTCCTGGACTAAGCACAAGTCTTTTAGATGCGTCCAATACGATAGTTACGTTCTGTACGTCATTCGACGGACGTTTGCTGTCACTCTGATAAAAGTTCATCAGATGAATAGCCGTCCACTGTGCTAAAGTAAGTCCCGTATCACCAAGCCCAGCAACTACACGTGCATCCTCCTTGACAAAAAGTCTTGCAAGTTCGTTACACCACCTTGATGTAATCCTTGGATCAAGATAGAACAGTTTTTTGACAAATTGTATTTCGAGATTTGGTGCAGAATGTGGCACAATGCGATACTGTTTTATTTCCAGTATCCCTGATTTTCTTAGTACGCTTACTGTCTTTTTTTCTGATATCATCCTCAATCCAATCAAACCCCTTTCGAGAGGTACAAATTAAGCCAAGACTGCGCTTGGCTTGCCTCATGTATATTATAAAACATTTGTCAGCAGTTAACAATGCTAAAAGGCATTACATAATCACTTTGCGCGGTTGCTGAATACGCTTGGGCTGGCCTTGCGGAATGATCATTTTTGCGGCTTTGGCGCGCATTTTCAGCGCTTCTGCTTCTTGGCCGGTTCGTTCATACGCGTCAGCTAGGATATTTAGGGTCTGAGGAATCGGATCCAATGACACGGCATGTTCGAGCGATTCTATCATTTTTTTGTCATTGCCTAATTTTTCCTGAACCTTTGCGTACGCTATGTGCCGTGCGGCCAAATCACCGTCGATCGCCAGCGCCTGTTCAAATGCAAGTGATGCTTTGTCGTAGTCCCCCGCCTCGAAATATATAAGCCCGACGTTGTGAAGACTGCTGGCGTTAGGTTCTAGCGATTGGGCAATCTCGAAGCATTCTATAGCGTCCTGCAGTGAATGCTGTTTGGCGTACAAAATTCCCAAACGGTTGTACGCACTGGCATTCCGTTCATCAATCCGCAATATCGTTAAGAGCGCTTTTTCGGCGCGTAAATATTTTTTAGTCTGCAGTGAATCTTGGGCAATAGTCCAAAGTTGATCAAGTTTTTCCGACAACTTAACAGGAATATCGGCCACGATTTCGTCGACGGTTTGCGGCTGGTAGATTGCCCAGGCGCCAAATAATATTACTAATAAAAGACCTAACATGTCCTTTTGCTATTATAACAGATTATGGCACTTTCTAGATAATCATACGGGCTAAACAGAGGCGGATATTGCCGTTTGATTCGATACTATCATGCGCCTGCAGGATCGATTCGATGCGGCCAATCAGTTCGGGTTGCGGATTATCAGATATACTTCGCTTCAAGATACTTGCCATATCCGTCAACAACAACAAAGCGGACGGCCTGTCATCTTTGTAATTGTTAATAATCAATAGTTTTTGATAAGCATTCGCGCGTAAAAGCTCGCGGGCATCGCGCACGCTTTTACTTCTTTTTTCAAAATATTTATCATCACTGGCCAGGCGGGTTAATTCAGCCGGCCTGCCCTCTGCAATGAATAATGCTTGTGAGCGTTTAACTTTATCGGATAAATTTAACGAATCAAGCAGTTTTACTGACTGTTCTTCGGTTATCGGTCTGATTGTAATAACTTCCGTGCGCGACATTATCGTCGGCAGCAATTTCGAAACGGAATTCGAAACCAGAATGAAATGGACGTCTTTGCCTGGTTCTTCAAGCAGTTTTAAAAACGCGTTCTGAGCCTGATGAGTCATTCGCTCGGCGTAATCGATAATAATTACCCTTTTGCCGCTATCTTTGGTCCTGGTCAGATCAAATAACGTCCTGATAGCATCGACGCCAATTATTCCTTTGTCGATATCGATGACTTCGTCTTTTTCGGGTAAAATAACTGTCGGCATTATGCCTTGTTGTTTGGCAATATATACTGCTATCGTACTAAGCCCGACACCGGCTTCGCCGGTTAATAAAATCGATTGAGGCAGCCTCTTTGAAACCAACTTGATAATCTTTTCGCTTATCGGATTGATTATCGGTTTCACCGTAACTCAACCCCACGAAACATATCTTGAATTTCATTCGGCAGCGGCGCAATAAAAGTTTTTCTGTCACCAACAGGAATCGTAATTTCTAGACTGAAAGCATGCAGATACAAACGGTCGGATTGCTTTCCATAGACGCGATCTCCCAGAATGGGCGTATTCAAATACTTCATATGAACTCTCAGCTGATGCGTGCGGCCGGTCATCGGTTGCAGTTTGACTAACGAAAGGTTATCTTTGGCGGCTATCACCTCGTATCTGGTCAGCGCCGGTTTACCCTTACTGTCAACTCGAAAGGTGCTGGGCGACAAAGGGTTGCGACCAATAGGCAAATCAACATCCGCCCGCTCTAATTTTGGAATGCCTTCTAGCACGGCATAATAAGTCTTCTTGGTTTTTCTATCCGAAAATTGTTTTTGCAGCATAACGGCGGTTTCAGGGTTACGTGCGCCAATCATAATGCCGCTGGTGTCGCGATCAAGACGATGTACTATACCAGGACGGTTAGTTTCAGTATTAAAAGTCGTATAGCGTCTGAAGAAATCGGCAACGGTAAATTCATCGCACAAGGCGCCTTTGGCATGCGTCAAGACACCGCATGGTTTATCAATAACGATGACGTTGTCGTCTATATATACAATCGGCAGTTCTTTGTTGCTAAAGTCATTAACCTCTGGTAATTTGACTATAATAGTGTCGGCATCCGATACCTCGTATTTCGATGAGTTCACGACTGCGCCATTGACCGAAACAAATCCGGACTTGATATGTTTTTGCCAGGTACTGCGTGAAGTTTCAGGATAACGGCTGGCAAGTAAACTGTCCAGCCTCTTCTTGTCAGACTTTACTTCGAATAAATAGCATTCTTTACCTTTATAAGGCATTGCATACGTCGTCAGGCTATCGCGCGGGTTTTGAATCAATTCACCCTTTAAGTTACTGTTTGCGCTTTCAATTTGAGTTCGTATGTAATCCGTGTCATCTTCAGCGGTATCATCGAACAAGATGTAGTATTGAATCTTGCCGAACTTGAACGAAACAAGCGTATTTATCGGCGAAGGATGAAAAATTTTTAGACTTTCAACCTGCCGGGGGATGTTATCGTCACCGGCGGCTTCAAAACTGCGCAGAATATCCAGTATATCGCGGCTTGATACTTTTACCATTAATTGCCTTTTGGCCGCAAACCAACGGCCTGCTGAGCCCTAAGGAGGGTTGCGTTTGCAACCGGAATCAAATCCCGCTCGGATTGTTCAAGTTTTTGCAGCAATTGATCGTCCGAAATACCCTTTAATTTGGACTGAAAATCCGTCAAGAAATCACGCACGCTATCGGCGACCACTTTTTTGAACTCGCCGTAACTTGTTTTGCCTTCCCATTCCTGGTTAATTTCAGCTTGGTTGCGGCCGGATAATAGCGCCAAAATCTGCAACAGATTTGTTATACCGGGCTGGTTGTCCCAATCGAAGTGAATGCATCCTATACTGTCGGTCGTTGCGCTCATGACCTTTCTGGCGGCATAATCCGGATCATCAACCAGAAGGATCTTTGAATTTTGATCGCTCGAACTTTTGCTCATCTTTTTATTAGGATCAGTCAGGCTGCGAATCCTTAACCCGTTATCGCGTTTGATAAAGGCGGTCTGAACTTCGGTAGATTCTGGAACGACAAAAATGTCGCCAAATTTGTTATTGAAGCGCATTGCAATATCACGCGCTATTTCAAGGTGCTGGAATTGGTCTTCTCCAACCGGTATGTATTTGACGTTGTAAAGCAGAATGTCAGCTGCCATGAGTACAGGGTAATTCAAAAGGCCCATAGTCACGCTTTCATGTTGCTGGGATGACTTTTCCTTGTATTGAGTCATACGGGTCATCTCGCCGACATAGGTAAAACAATCCAGTATCCACGTAAGTTCGCTGTGTGCCGGTATGTAACTTTGCCGATAAATATATGTATCCGGATTATTGGTATCCAACCCGGATGCGATAAAGTACTTTAAATTATTCAAGGTGTTGCGGTAAAGTGACTTATAGTCGATCGGCGTCGTAAAGCTGTGCAAATCAGGCACAAACATGTTTATCTGGTATTTTCCGGCGAATTGTTTTTGCATTTCGACCATCGGAACGATAGCACCTAAATAATTGCCGATCGTCGGCTCTTCGTTTGATCGAATTCCAGTCAAGATAATAGATTTTGTCATAATTACTGACAATTATACCTGTTTCGAGGTGTTGCGTAAATGCTTGCAGTGCCTATGCTATTGATTAAACATTGACAGCCTTAGCTATTTGTGCCAAAATATACTTAATCATCGACAGATTATATCTTGTTGCAGGATTGTTTTTTACAAAATCGGATTATTACAGTGCACGTCACTGTCTGCTTTTTAGCTATATTCATGTTCATAGCTTTATTCTTAACAGAGGATTCTATTCCGTCTGAGAGGAGGTGAATTTATGAGCGGTATCAAATGCAAGTACGATTATCCGGGAATATCAAATTTTGACCGGCTTTCGGGGCGTAAGCTTCAGATGCAAGACAATAATTGGACTATTGCAAAATTCTTTTATGTGGCATTGATTATTTTAATCATTTACTCTATTGCTTGCGGAGATATAAAACTTTCCGCAATACCACAATTTTTAAGATATATTCGATAGCCTATTAATTACCGCAATTTATGAACTACAGAAAAATGCGTTGAGGAAGTGTGCCATAAAGGTAGACTTCCTCTTCGTATCACATTGACGTGCACTTATTGTAATAATCTGATTTAAAATAAAACTCCGGATAGAAATCCGGAGTTTTTTGATTTATTATCGCTTTGAGAATTGCTCTCGTTTGCGGGCCGAGCGAAGGCCGTATTTCTTGCGCTCTTTTTCGCGAGAATCGCGTTTTAGGAATTCAGCTTTCTTAAGAACCGTTCTTAGATCGCTGAAACCGGTCGTTAACGCTTTGGCAATTGCAAGTTTGATCGCATCGACTTGGCCGGAAATACCTCCGCCCTTGACGACGATACTGACATCAAAATCACTTTGTTTGTTAACCAAAGCCAATGGATCGGTTATTTCGGCCATGTATGATTTGTTGCCGCTTAGATATTCGGCGGCAGGCTTATCATTAATCGTAATTTTGCCCTTGCCTTTGTATAAACGTGCTGAGGCGGTAGCGCTTTTGCGCCTGCCAAGACCGTAAAGATACTTTGATTCGGCCATATTATTTAACCTCTACTTTCTGGGGAGTTTGTGCTTCATGCGCGTGAGTTTCGCCGCGGAAAACGCGTAGACGTTTCAGGCGTTCGGCAGCCAATTTATTGCGCGGAATCATGCCTTTGACGGCTTCTTCGATGATTCTTTCAGGGTATTTGATTCGCATTTCGCTCAAAGTAGCTTCTGTCAAACCGCCGGGAAAACCTGAGTGTCGGTAGTACATCTTGCCATTCTCTTTGTCGCCGGTTACGACAAGTTTTTCGGCGTTAATGACGACGACATAGTCACCGGCATCAATATGAGGGGTATAAGTAGGTTTGTATTTACCAATCAGATACTTTGCGATTGCAACCGAAAGGCGTCCTAACGGAGCCGTCGAAGCATCAATCAGAATCCAGCGGCGATTAACTTCGCTGGGTTTTTGTGAGTAAGTTTTAGAATTTACCATTACGCTTTCTCCTCTTCTGGCTTAACTTCTGCAGGAGCGGATTTGATTTCATCAACGAACGAAATCGTAGCCATTTGAGTGCCGTCACCAACCCTAAGGGAGGTTTTTTCGACTCTGACGTGGCCGCTTGATCGCTTGTCGGCCAGTTGCGGAGCAATCACGTCTAACAGCCTATTAGCGGCGTCCTGAGTACTAAGCGCAGCGTAAACCAGACGGCGGTTATTCAGACCGCCCTTTTTTGCTTTGGTAATCAATTTTTCAATGTAACGAACCAATTCTTTGGCTTTGGGAAGCGTAGTTTCAATCTTGCCATGAATAACCAGGCTGGTCGCCAGGCCTTTCATCAATGCGCGCCTTTGGTCGCGTTCACGACCAAACTTGCGTCCTATATATCCGTGTCGATGCATGATTTATAGTTCCAATTCCGCCAATTTATCTTTAACTTCGTCCAATGCTTTTGAACCGAAACCTTTTAGTTCACGCAAATCCTGTTCGCTGAGCGTTACAAGGTCGTGCACGGTGCGGATGTCGTTGTTGATCAGGGCATTAGCAGTACGTGCGGTCAAGTTCAGTTCTTCGATCGGCGTGTTCAATTCGTTGGTTTCGTCATCCTTGTCGTGACCCAGCGCCGGTGCGGCTTCGACTACCGTCGAACCTGCCAGGGCTGAATACTGGTTGACTAGGATAGCTGCGGCTTCTTCGAAAGCTTGCCTGGGCGTGACAGTACCGTCGGTTTCAATCGTAATCAGTAATTTATCCAGGTTAGTTTCCTGGCCAACGCGGGTACCTTCAACTTTGTAGCGAACGCGGATTACCGGGCTGAAAATTGCATCGACGGCAATCATGTCGCTGTGAATTCGCTTGGCGCTAGATTCTTCGATTGTCTGATAGCCGCGGCCTGATTCGACGACCAGGTCGATCAAAACCGACTTCTTCGGATCGTCTATCGTGCAAATGACTTGGTTCGGTTCGACGATTTCAACGTCAGCCGTAGTTTTGATATCACCTGCCGTAACCGGACCGGCGCCTTTTTTCTCGAGGCGAAGTTCGACCGGTTCGCTTGTGTGAACTTTCAAACGAACGTTCTTGATGTTCAGCATGATGTCTACGACATCTTCTTTGATGCCTGGAACGGTCGTGAATTCATGGCTGGCGCCTTCAATACGAAAAGCGACAATAGCCGCGCCTTCGATGCTTGACAACAATACGCGCCTTAGGCTGTTACCTAACGTGTTGCCGTAGCCGGCGTGCAATGGTTCGATATCAAATGTAGCACTCGTTGCACTGTGCTCTTCAATGTTTGCCAGTGCCGGGTTATGGATAACTTTTGTCATGTTAATTTCTCCTTTACCTTTAACGTGAGTAATACTCGACGATTAGCTGTTCTTTGATATCTGTTTCGGCTTCTTCGCGCTTTGGCAAGCCGGTTATTGAAATTTTTAGTTTCTTTTGGTCGCTTTTTAGCCAACTAAGCGGTTCTTGGTAGGTGTTCTTGGCAATTTCGTCCATTTGGCTGAAATAACCTGATTTTACGCTCTTTGGGCGGACGACGATTTCGTCGCCGGCTTTCAAGCGGATCGAAGGGATATTTACGCGACGGCCGTTCAACAGGAAGTGCCCGTGACCGACAAGTTGTCGGGCAGCGCGGCGGCTGGTTGCAAAGCCGGCTCGGTAAATAGCGTTATCGATTCGTCGTTCCAAATACTGCAGCAATAATTCACCTGGCAGTACACCTTGGCCGCTTGTACGACTGGCTTCTTTCATTAATTTTGCGAATTGTTTTTCAAGTAATCCGTATGCGCGACGAACTTTCTGTTTTTCGCGCAGCTGCGTCAAATACAAACTTGATTTGCCTTGGCGGCCATGAGCATGCTGGCCGGGAATGCCGGTCTTTTTTGCCATGACTTTGTGAGCCTTGGAATGAAGCGCATAACCTTCGCGGCGGCTTTGCTTGACGATTGGTGATATGTCTCTAGCCATAATTTAAGCCCTTCTTGCCTTTCGCGGACGAACACCGCCATGAGGAACGCCGGTAACGTCTTTGATACTGTCAATTGCGATGTTGTAGGTGCTAAGTGCCCTGATTGCCGCATCGCGGCCCAGGCCGACACCTTTAACGAATACGTCCACGCTGGCAGTACCGAACTGAGTTTTTGCCGTTTCGGCTACTTTTTCAGCTGCGATTTGAGCCGCATAGGCCGTACCTTTTTTGCTGCCTCTAAAACCGGTCGCACCGGCGCTCGAAGAGGACAATGCGTTGCCTTTTTTATCAGTAAACGTCACGATCGTATTATTGAAGGTAGCTTGAATATGAAGCTGCCCCGCAGGAACGGATCGGCGTTGTTTTTTCTTGGTCGTAGTTTTTGCATCTGCCATAATCTATTCCTTTCTACGTCTTGGACGCCGCTTTCTTTTGTGTTCCGCCTACGGCGATAGCTTTACCCTTACGAGTTCGTGCGTTCGTACGAGTACGTTGACCGCGAACTGGCAATCCTGCCTTGTGCCGGACACCGCGATAACTGCTGATGTCCTTTAGACGCTTAATATTATTCGTCACCAAGCGCTGCAGGTCACCTTCGACGGTGTAATCGGCATCGATTACTTCGCGAATACGTTGTTCTTCAGCCTCGGTGAGATTTTTCACCCGAGTGGTCGGCTCTACTTTAGCCGCCGCAAGGATACTCTGAGCAAATTTCGGACCGATGCCGTAGATATACGTCAAAGCGATCTGGACTTGCTTTTCTGATGGGATAGTTACCCCAGCAATTCGAGTCATGCTTAACCCTGCCTTTGTTTATTCTTAGGTTTTTTCTTGTTGATGATCCTCAGAACGCCTTTGCGGCGCACCAATTGATCGTCAGGACTGATTTTTTTTACACTTGCACGAACTTTCATAAGCGTTAAAAAACTCCCTTTAACCCTAATTAAATTTAATATGATTAATCTTTTAAGCGGAATGTGATTCTGCCCTTACTAAGATCGTAAGGGGTCAACTCAACTTCCACCTTATCGCCCGGTACCAGTCGGATGTAATGCTTGCGCATCTTGCCCGAGATATGAGCGATGATATTATGGCCGTTCTCAAGTTCGACCTTAAATTGGGTATTAGGCAGTGATTCCACCACCTTTCCCTGTAATTTAATTACTTCCTTTTGACCGACCATAAGTTACAGTACACAATTATACACCAAAGATAAGAAGACGTAAAGAGATAATATCAATTATAGCAAAGGCTCGTGCCAATTTACGTGCTGTTTTGTACTTACAATTATATCGTAACGATATTTTGCCTGTCAATTGCTGCCGGTTACTTGTAATCGTCGTACGTGACCATCAAAGCGCGAGAGTTAATCTGGCGCAGCGCCTCTAGGGCAACCGATACGACAATTAGTAAGCCCGTGCCGCCAATCGATAATTTCGATCCCGTGACACCGGCAAAAGTATACATCAGATACTCACCCAAGAACGGCAAAACAGCAATGATTCCAAGCGTCAATGAACCGAACAGCGTCAGCCGATTGACCGTACGGGTCAAATAATCCTCGGTTTGCTT
>JAXDCN010000005.1:0-6240 GCA_034677945.1 Saccharimonadales bacterium (SeqCode) | reverse complement strand
AACTCGATATCGGAAAATGAAGTCAGGCGTGCTGTATTGGGTGCGGTTGGCCGAAAGAAATAATAATGGATATATTTGCTCCACTAGAGTGGCTGTCCGATTGGTTGGTTTATGTTGTTTTTAATTTAGGTAAAAACACTCAGTCAGGCACCGCCGCAAACTTCTTTATTTACGATACATTGAAAATTTTTATATTGCTTGCTGCTATTATCTTTGTCGTCTCGATAGTTAGGTCATATCTTCCGCCTGAAAAAACTAAAAAATTCCTATCAAAATCAAAGTTTCCTATCTTGAATAATCTGTTGGCCGCGATGGTCGGCATAATCACGCCGTTTTGTTCGTGCTCGGCGGTGCCGTTGTTTATTGGCTTCATCGAAGCGGGGGTGCCGCTTGGGGTGACATTATCGTTTTTGATATCGTCACCGATGGTCAATGAAGTGGCGCTTGTTTTATTATGGGGGCTTTTCGGTTGGAAAATAACGTTGATATACGTTCTGTCCGGAGTAACGATAGCTGTCGCGGCTGGCTGGATAATAGGCAAGCTAAGACTTGAAAGATTAGTCGAAGATTTTGTCTATCAAATCAAAATTGCCAAAGTAGATGAGAAAAATTTGACGGTCCGCGATCGAATCGATTACGCCAAAAAATATACAGTCGAAATAATTAAGAAGGTTTGGGTGTATGTCGTAATAGGCGTAGGGCTTGGGGCTTTGATGCACGGGTATGTGCCAAACGATTTTCTAGTTCAATACGCCGGGCGGGATAATTTCTTCGCGGTTCCGTTAGTTACACTGATTGGGATTCCGCTTTATTCTAATGCTGCTGGAACGATTCCAATCGTCTCGGTGTTGATTGATAAGGGCGTAGCGATGGGTACGGCATTGGCTTTTATGATGGCCGTTACGGCATTATCTTTACCGGAGTTTATTATTTTGAAAAAAGTGCTTAAGTTGAAACTAATTCTGATTTACGCCTCGACTGTGGGCTTAGGGATAATTTTTACGGGGTATCTGTTCAACGCTATTTTGTAGTATTTAATACGGCTATCTTGACGCTATAGCTTATTGAATATAGTCATAAAATAATGCATAATATGTAATTAGTTATGCTTAGGAGGGGGTTTAAGAGAACCGGCAGACATGTGCTGTCGTTCGTGCACGACCAATATGCGTTGCTTTTCTTGAGTTTTGGGTTAGGTCTCAAGCAATTCTATCTATGCACGTATTTAATCGATTTTAGATGGTATGAACATTATCGCCGATGTGCGTTCTTGGGTTTTGTTACGGCTGCTTTAATCTTTGTTCCTCTATATTTTGCTAAGAAGCGAAAAATACTATATGCACAAATTCTTGCTACTTTTATGGCTGTTTTGATGGTTATTGATACGGTTTACTATCTGTATTTTTCATCCCTGCCGTCAGTCGGCGTATTGTCATTTGCAGGTCAAACCGGCGACGTTTTTAGCGCCGTCCTGCCGTATATCAAATGGTGGCTGATATTATATTTTGCCGACATAATTTTGTTGGCATTGGTCCAAAAGAAAGTGCAAGTATTCGTCGAAAAGCAAAAAGAGAAGTTTTTCGTCCACAATAAGTACAAATGGATGCCAATCATGGCGACGGCGTCATTTATTATTGCCGCGCTGTATGTCGGCCTGCCGCAAGGTATGGGGCAACTTGGCATTATTTGGAATGGCGGCTTTGATACGCTAGATAACGCCAAGTACTACAACGTACTGATGTCGCAGGGTATCGATTTGGCGCGTAATATCAATCAAGAAATGACAAGGCTTTCAAGCGACGATCAAAAAATGTTAAAAGAGTGGGTTAAATTGAATAAACCGACTCAGACAACCAGCGATTTGTTCGGCGTCGCAAATGGCAAGAATGTCATAATGATTCAAGTCGAATCGCTTAGCAGTTTTGTGATAAACCAGACGGTCAACGGTAAGGAAATTACGCCGACGTTGAATGACCTATCGAATACGTCTCGATATTTTCCAAACGAACGATTTATCATAGGCGCCGGTCATACTTCGGACACCGATTTCGTAGTAAATTCTTCGTATTTTCCCATGAGCGATGCTTCGGTTTTTGTCAGGTACGGCAATTCGGATTTTAGCGGCTTGCCAAAAAAGCTGGTTCAAAACGGTTACAGTGCCAACGTGTACCATGCCTACAAGCGTGATTTCTGGAATCGCAGCCAAGCATTTAAGTCGCTAGGTTATCAAGAATACTATGCTCAGGACAATTATCCAAAAGGCTGGAGCATAAACATGGAAGGCTTGAATGACGGCGACTTTCTGTCCAAGACAGCCAACTATATAAAAAGCCAGTCCAAGCCGAGTCTAAGTTATATCATAACCTTGTCATCGCACGCGCCGTTTTCGGTCAATAAGCACACTAAATCGCTCGGTCTGAATATAAGCGATTACCCCGACCAAGTCGGAGGATATTTGGAAGATATCAATTATGTCGATCGTGTGCTAGGCGAGTTTTTCGATAAACTAAAAGCCGACGGTTTGTATGATGATTCGTTGATAATTATTTACGGCGACCATACGCCCGTATTGCCGGCGTTCAAAGCAGGCAGTATTTCATTCGATCCGAATTCAGGCCAGAACGATGAAGTGCCGCTAATAATCAAAATACCGAACGACACGGCCGGCAAAGTTTATCCGAACCAAGGCAACCATATTGATATTATGCCGACGGTATTCGATTTGCTGGGCGTAAAGACCGACCAATTGATGTTCGGCCAAAGCTTGTTCGCAAGTAAGGAAAATGCCTTGCGAACGTGCGCTAATCAGATACCCGTATTTTCCGACAAGAATTGTGACGCCGCATTGAACGAAGAGCGCTTTGAATCGTCGCAGATAATTAAATACAATCAGTTCTCGAATATATAACCGGTGCTACAAGTCGCTAATCCGTTGCCTTAGTTCCATGTGTGTTTGCTGCAACTCGGTCATCAATTTACTTTCGTTGATTAGGTTGTGTAGTCGGTTAGTAATAACGAATTCGCCGTTAATCATCAAGTCGCGGGCATTGCGTCCGCCGTGTGTAATCATATTGCCAATCAGGCTGTTCGGTTTAGTCTCGTCATACGGCAAGAAGCCGCGATCGCGCAGTTTCCAAAACGCCAAGTCTGCGCGGTATCTTGGTTGGATGCGCCCGACCTTGCCTAGTTTTAGAATATCGGCTGCCTGTGAGGTCATCATTTTGAACAGATCCTCGAAATATGTCAGTTGCTTGTGCTGATGCATGATGCGCATTTGCAATGCTTCCGACAACAAATCCAAACTGTTTTTTGAAATCACGCTGTCCGTGCCCAAAGTAATCCGATCATTGGCTCTGCTTTTGACAAACAGCGGATAATTGAATTCGCCGGATCTGTGAATCTTGTTTGAAGTCGGCAAGTGGACTATGCCAATTTTATGTTCTTTTACTAAATTGATTTCTTGTTCGGTCAAATGCACCGCGTGTGACAAGATCGTATTAGGCCCGGCCAATCCTAGATCGACCAGCGCTTCGATGGTTCGCTTGCCAAATTTTTCAATGCATTCTTGCACCCAAACGTCAGTTTCGGCGGCATGCATTGTCAAAAGAATGTCATGTTCGTCGACTAACTTTTTGATTTGCGCAAGCTGCTGTTTATTTGCCCGGTGCAGGTAGTGGATGGCAATGGCGGGTTGCGTAAAATATTTGTCGCGGTTTTTTAGAATATCGGCCATCATTTCAGGACTGTTTTCGGGGTGAGAATTCGAAACGACTGAAAAAGCATTAATCACGTTTTGTTTGGTGATACGCGCTGCTTTTTCGACGGCATCAAAATCTGCATAGTGGCTGAGGGTCGTGGTGATGCCGTTCTTTTGTTCTTCGGTAAAGTCGCCTACGGCACCCAAGAAAAAATCTTCGCCTTTCATCTTGGCTTCCAGTTTTGCCATTTTTGCAACCTGATCTACGATGTTGCCTTTATCTAAAGTCATCGACGATCGCAGCAGATACATCGGCGGGTGGGCGTGCGCGTTGATAAAACCTGGGGTCACGACGATGCCGCCTCTTTTTGATGCATCGTAAATTACGTCGATTTCGCTTTCCGGGATACGACCGTTATTGGGGCCACTGAATACTTGTTGGATAACGCCGTCAACAATGTATATCGAATGGTTGGGCAGAACTTGAACGGTGTTATTCTCGTCGGCAGTGATAGCGAATGCGGCTTCGGATACAAGGATGCGCCGATATTTTTTGGCATGGGGAAGAATCTGGTAGCGGGTGTGTTTTTGGCGTTCCAGTAAATAGCTTTTTTCGTCTTCGAGGGCCGAAATCAGCGTTTTGTTATTAAGAATGATATCCATCTTGATATTATACTCGCAGATTTTAGTAAATGAAAATTCGCCCCTCGCTGTGCTATCATGTTATTAGTATAAGGAGAACGTAATGGACGAACAAAAAGAGACAGAAAAAGAATTGCCCGAAGGATATGACGTCATGTTAGAGTCCGGACAGCCCGAAGACGATGGGATGCCATCGCCCGAAACCGAAACCGAACTCGGCGCACCGGAACCGAAGATTAGTTCGGAAGATACGACTGAATCGGCAAAGTTGACCGACGAAGCAGAACCGGAAAAAATGCTATCACAATTTACGCCGGCCGTACAAGCACCCACAGGCCAAAAAAATATCAAAAAATATTTTTTGTACGTTTTCATTGGCGGCTTGGTGGCTTCGTCGCTAATATCAATCGTCGCCGTTTTGATTGGTGAATTCAACGATTTCATTCAAAAATCGCTTACGACTACGCTGTTGATGGTCGCCCACGCCCTTGCTGTTTTGGCCTTTATCTCAGTTAACGACGATAATCGAAATAAGGCTAGCGACATTGTTCTGGACACATTGTTTGGCGTCACGATTGCCAGCTTTATCACCTCGATTTTTGCGGTGTGGGAAATATTAACAGGATCAATTATCGGTCATTTGTATATAATGTATTTCTATGCGGTCATTGCCGCGTTGTTGATCCGCGCTTTGTTGAACGCTAATCGCATCGATAAAGTCACGCGTATGTTGGCAGACGTATCGATATATATAACAATATTTTTATTCGCGCTTTTGATGCCAAGTGTTTTCGTGGAATACCCGGTCGAATTGCCGGAAACTTACAATCGAGGACTGGCGGCAACCGCCATATTACTGGGTACGACGACTATATTGACAGTGATATTTCACCGATTATACGTCAATAAACATCCGGAAATTGGCCAAGGCAAGGATAAACCATTTTCCGTTGGGCAGTGGATATTGATAGCTATTGTCCTGTTATTTGCCGTACCGGTCTTTTTCGGAATCATCGGCAGCTTGATGTATACGATGAGGTAGGGACCTGTAAGATTTGTTGTAATAAAAATGAATACAAATTCATTAAAAATCACGGAAAGAATATATGCGAAAATATTTGAATTGCTCGAACAGCATCCGGAGGGTTTGCGTTGGTCCGAATTGAACGCAAAAATTATTGATTCTGATCCAACCTTCCATCCAAAAACTGTCAACGGCTGCGTTTGGAAACTGGTCCAAAAATTCCCCGACAAAGTATATAAACCGTCCAAAGGGCTTTTTCGTTTGAAGAAATACAAATCAATTACTAATTGATGCCGACATTTATGTTGCGCGACTGTGATATTATTCGATTATGATAATCAAAAAATTTAGCGATTCTAAAATTTTCAAAAACGGTGAGTCTTGCGAAGTGCGAGAGTATGAGTTTAATGATCCGGATATCAATATTGGCACGGCAGTGTTAAGCGGGCGTTTCCCTGAGTCCGGGTACCTGGTCAACGAAAAGGTTAAAGAGTACGCCTATGTGATTGATGGCAAGGGTAGTATTTCGACAAAAACCAAGACATTTTCTTTTACGAAGGGTGACGTAATCATGATACCGGTCGATGAAGCTTATTTTTGGGATGCATATTGTTCATTAGTCATGCCATGCGCGCCCGCATGGTATCCCGAACAGTCAAAGCGCGTAGAGTAATATCAGACCGATAAATCGCGGTGTTTGAACCAGAACAGTGCGGCGGCGAACGCGACCAACGCAAAACCGCCCAGGGCCAATACCATATGTTCGGGGTAGGCGTTTTTTGCCAGCAGCTCCGATCCGCTGAAATAGTTAAAGAAACTAACGTACTTGAGATTTTCGACACTTTCTTTTAATGACGATACGATGAACAGAACGTAC
>JAXDCN010000004.1:0-4597 GCA_034677945.1 Saccharimonadales bacterium (SeqCode) | reverse complement strand
GATTGCCTCCAGCCTTCGGGCACGGCAAAATCCAGGCTGTCCGGTTCGATAGTCAGCGCCACCGGATGGTGTAACTTTTTGGCATACTTCTCTAATTCAGTCAGCAGCTCTGCCCTTTTGTCATCGTCAACGACCGGCCCGCGCGGCACATAAGCCAGCGACCTCAGAGGCCACGGTAACCGACGAACCAATAATTGCACCGCTCCTTGAATCGTTTCTTCGCTGTCGCGTAGATACAACCTATAAGCCTGCCAGCCGTTCGAGGCCTTCAGATCTCCCCAACCCCACAACTGTAACGGATGGCCGCCATTCTCAAGAATATAGTCGTCCCACTCCCTTTTATCCTGGCATCTTTTCAATGCTGTCATACATTCAATTATACAACGTCAATAAATCAGTTGTGTTATAATAAGAGTGAAAATAAACACGTGAAAGAGGTAGAAAACATATTATAACAGATTTTCTTATGAAAATCCTGTGTATTGAGTTGTTTTTTCACGTGAAAACGTAACAGAGAGCCAACAGATTATATGAAACTCGCAAAAACATACGACCCTAACCAATACGAGCCTAATATTTACGCCATGTGGGAAAGTAGCGGCGCGTTCGAACCCAGCGGGCAAGGCGAACCGTTCAGTATCGTCATGCCGCCGCCAAATGCCAACGGCAATCTGCATATCGGACACGCGTTAATGGCAAATCTGGAAGATTTGATGATTCGCTATTACCGTATGCAAGGCCGCGACACCGTCTATATACCGGGCGCCGATCACGCCGGCTTTGAGACGTGGGTAGTTTATGAAAAAGTCTTGGAAAAAGAAGGCAAGAACCGGTTCGATTTTAGCCGCGAACAGCTATACAGCCAGGTATGGGATTTCGTCGAAAAACAGCGCGGTAACATGGAATTGCAGCTGCGCGCACTAGGTGTCAGCGCCAGTTGGAAAGACTTGGTGTTTACGCTTGATAAAAAGGTGATTGATACCGTCTACGCCACATTCAAAAGGATGCTGGACGAAGGCCTCATTTACAGAGGCGAACGAATCGTCAACTACAGTACAAAATACCAGACTAGTTACGCCGATATCGAAGTAGAACACCGGAACGAAAAAGGCACATTATGGAATGTCGCTTACCCCATGCTGGAAAAAATCGGCGAAATCGTCGTTTCGACGACCCGACCCGAAACTATGTTCGGCGACACAGCAATCGCAGTCCACCCCGACGACAAGCGCTACAAAGACATCATCGGGACACGCGTCCTGCTGCCGCTAACAGATAGGGAAATACCGGTTATCGCCGACGAATACGTCGATCCGACGTTCGGTACCGGTGCTGTAAAAGTTACACCATTTCATGACCCTAATGACTTCGAAATAGGCAAGCGGCACGACCTAAAACGAATCCAGGTAATCGATTTTGACGGCAAGATGATAAACGTCCCTCAGCAGTTCATGGGACTGACCGTAGACGCCGCCCGAAAAAAGACACTAGCCGCACTTCAGGCCGAAGAGCTTTTAAGAGGTGAGTCAACCATCGAGCACACCGTCGGTTATGACTACAAAAGCGGCTTGCCGATTCAGCCGTTAATCAAGGACCAGTGGTTCATCAAAGTCCGACCGCTAGCCGATCGCGCTAAACAGGCAATCGAGAACGGCGAAATCAACATCATTCCCGAAGGCCGCAAGCGTTTCTTGATTGACTACTATGAACAACTAAGGGATTGGAACATTTCCCGCCAGATTCCTTGGGGCATACCGATACCGGCTTTTCAAAACATCGATAACCCAGACGATTGGATCTTTGATACGCGCGTCGATGAAAAAATCATCATGATTGACGGCGTGACATATCAGCGGGAAGAGGATACCTTTGATACCTGGTTCTCAAGCGGTCAATGGCCGTTTATTACGACCGATTATCTGACCGACGGCAAACTGTCCAGGTTTTACCCTAGCACCGTCATGGAAACCGGCGTCGATATTTTACCCGCCTGGGTTTCCAGGATGATAATGCTTGGCCTGTACGTCACCGGCAAGGTCCCCTTTGAAAACGTCTATCTGCACGGCCTCGTCCTAGATGAAAAGGGCAAAAAGATGAGCAAAAGCAAAGGCAACGTCATCAACCCTATGGACGCGATCGCCGAGTTCGGGTCGGACGCCCTCAGGTTAGGGCTGATTGCCAATCGCAGCCCAGGTCAAAATCAAGCATTTAGTATCAACAGGGTAATTGCCGGCCGAAATTTTTGCAACAAACTGTGGAACATCGCTAGGTATATCGAGGACAAGGTTGCCGAAGGCTACCGAGGCGGAACGCCAGAACCCAAGACTATCGCCGATCACTGGATAATCCACAGATTGAATATGGCTGTTTCCGATACCAAGAACAAGATCGAGACCTACCGCTTTGCCGAAGCCCAAGACACCGTTTACCATGTCATATGGGACGATGTCGCCGATTGGTACATCGAAGCCAGCAAGTCGCAGCACAATCCGTCGATGCTAGGCTGGGTACTCGAAGCCTGCTTGAAAATCGCTCATCCGTTCGCGCCGTTCGTCACCGAAACCATCTGGCAGACATTATCATGGCACGACAATCTGTTAATTTCGGCTGCCTGGCCGGAAAATACCCAATTCAACGATATTGCCGCGGCTGAATTCTCGCGCTTGAAAGACCTGATTACAGAGGCGCGTTTCGTTATCACCGAACTGCCCGGTAACGAGCGCTACAGTATGCTTTACCAGAACGATAGTCTAGTGGCCGACAATGTCAGCATCATCCGGCAAATGGCCAGACTCAAGGATATCCAACACGTTGACCAAGCCCGCGGGTTAAAGCTAGCTAACAGCGGCAGGGAAGCTTGGTTGGACATTCCGGCAGAGGTACTTTACGAACACCAGTCTAATCTCGAGATTCGCCTGAATGAAACCAACAACGCAATCTCGACGCTAGAAGCCCGTCTGAATAACGAAAACTACGTTAGCAAGGCACCGGCCAAACTGGTCGAAGAATCAAAAACCCTGTTAGAACAAAAACAGGCGCTCAAAAAGCGCCTGCTCAACGAGCTGGAAGTTCTAAGTTAAATAGACGGCCAATAATAGTCATTATCCAGGTTATTACTCTTGAAACGTTTCTGTGAGATATATTTTTTATCGTTTTCGGTCCTAGGCTGGGCAGCCGGCTGTTGAGTCCTCATACTGTATGCGCTACTAAGAAGCGATGCACTTTCGGTGTGATGATGAACAGGCCTAGAAGATAAATCGACGTCAAGGCCATGCCCGGTACTAGATACGTCCGACATCATTGAAGGCATCGACATAGCCATCGCAAAACTACTCAGCTGCGAGTCGTGCACGAATACACTGAACAAAGCGGCTATCGAGATTACAACGGGAAGGGGATTGATTAGTAGTGGTGGCATATGTTTGTTTTAAAGTATTACAGGTATTAATCTAGCATAAGCTTTGTATTCTGTCAAGTTTGGGGTGTCGTATGTTGCAATAAAAAAGGCCGGCCTATTGCAGAATAATCTGCTTTGGCCGGCGTAAGGGGGTCGGTTATGGTTCGAAGATTTCGATAGGCGGACAAATAAAGCCGTTCCAGCCGGGTTCGATTTGTCCCGATCTGTTTACTATGGAATAAAATCCACATACTTTTCTGTCTTCATCCGATAAAAGTCTACCTTGGGCCATTTGTGACCCAAGCGACTCTATGGAGTATCCCATAAAAAACCAAACAAATGCACCAGGAATGTCCGGGTTCTCGTATTTATAGAGCAAGACAATCTCAACCAAAATAGTACTGCCGTCTTCCAGTTTAAACTCAATAATGTGCGGGTTTTGCTTGTTACGCCCATACAGTAGAGCGACAGTCAGATCGTAATCCGAACTTGTCCCATCGACAATTTGCTTTTGTTTTGATATCAAACTCAACACCCCATTTTTTTAAGCTCCGCCTATTACGGCAGGCACATCCCGCTTGAAGCAAGAATATATGTATTCTTACATTTTTCTATGGTTTTGTCAATGTCTATTCGTGATGATATGGTTTGCCGGCGGCGATTTCTTGGGCGCGGTAGAGTTGTTCGGTCAAAGCCAGACGAACCAACTGATGAGGGAATACCAATCTGGACAAGGACCAGACGAAGTCGGCCCGTTTATAAACCGTGTCATCGACGCCATAGGCACCGCCGATGACGATGACGACTTGTTTTGACTTTTCAAGTTGGCCCAACAACTGTTTGGCTAATCCAGGCGAATCGATGATTTTGCCTTGTTCGTCCAGCAGAATAACATAATCATAAGCATTTAGGCGCGAAAGTATAGCCCTAGACTCTTCCTGACGCGCTACGGGGCCGGTTTTGGATGAATGAGGCA
Organism: Saccharimonadales bacterium (SeqCode); assembly: GCA_034677945.1. Classification (GTDB taxonomy): domain Bacteria; phylum Patescibacteriota; class Saccharimonadia; order Saccharimonadales; family Saccharimonadaceae; genus UBA1547. Next base: position 224 of record JAXDCN010000004.1, on the reverse strand, counting down.
AAAATACCCATTCAATTTGAAAAGGACGCTTCAGGCGCTTCTGATAGCGTTCGATACCTTCGGCTACCCATGATTCGTGTTTTTTGCCGACGGTTATGATATGGATAGGCATTACATTTTCAGCTTTGCCGCCACTGCGGCCAACAGTTCATTATCCGGATCGGCGTACAGATCCTGGGGCTTTTTCATGTCTTCGCCGTGATAAATCGGAATCAAGTGGACGT
>JAXDCN010000003.1:0-29845 GCA_034677945.1 Saccharimonadales bacterium (SeqCode) | reverse complement strand
CGCGGTACGTTTATTATCAATGGTACCGAGCGCGTTGTCGTTTCGCAATTGATCCGCAGTGCCGGCGTATTCTTTACGGCCGATACTACTCCGGCCCGTAATTTTTACGGTGCAAAACTGATTCCGGGCCGCGGCGCATGGCTTGAAATCGAGACGGCTTCTAACGGCGTTATCTATGTCAAGATTGACCGCCGCCGCAAACTGCCGATCACGACTTTGTTTAGGGCGCTTGGTTACAGTAAAACCAGCGAAATCAAAAGCCTGTTCGATGATATCGATAACGGCGAAGTTAAATATATTGATGCCACTTTGGATAAAGATACTGCCCGCGGATCGAACGAAGCTTTGATCGAGGTTTACCGCCGTTTGAGGCCGGGTGATTTAGCCACCGTCGATAACGCTCGCAGCATGATCGAACGTATGTTCTTTGATTTCAAGCGCTTTGATTACAGCCGCGTCGGACGCTACAAATTGAACCAACGACTGAAACTTGAAGTGCCGAATACGACCGAAAACCGCGTTTTCCAACTAACTGACTTGGTCGCAATCGTTCGTGAAATCATCAGACTGAACAATACCCAAGAAGCACCGGACGATATCGATGCCTTGTCTAACCGACGTGTCAAACTGGTCGGTGAATTAGTATCGCGCCAATTCCGCGTCGGCATGTTGCGCATGCAACGAAATGCCATGGATCGCATGAGTATGTGCGATATCGAATCCGTCACCCCGGGGCAACTGATTAATGCCCGCCCGGTCGTTGCGGCTGTTCGTGAATTCTTTGCCAGTTCGCAATTATCGCAGTTGATGGACGAAACCAATCCTCTGTCGGAACTTTCGCATAAACGACGCCTAAGCTCGATGGGCCCAGGCGGTCTATCACGCGAACGCGCCGGATTCGATGTCCGTGACGCCCACCCGACCCACTACGGACGCCTTTGTGTGGTTGAAACGCCGGAAGGCGCCAACATCGGTTTGGTGTTGAACCTGGCGACTTATGCCCGTGTTAACGAATATGGCTTCATCGAAACGCCTTATCTGAAAGTCGTTGACGGCAAGGTGACCAACAAAGTCGAATATCTGGACGCAGCTCAGGAAGCAACTGAAGTTATTGCCGATGCCAGCGTCAAATTGAACGAAGACGGCTCATTTGTCGACGAACGCGTCAGCGCTCGAAACGGAATCTTGCCGGAAGAGGTCGACGCCGTCGAGGTAACTTATGTCGACGCCGCTCACCAACAAATTTTGGGTGCATCGGCCGCATTGATTCCATTCATCGAGAAAAACCGCGTCGACCGTTCTTTGACCGGTTCGGCCATGCAGAAACAAGCCGTGCCCCTATTGATCCCAAGTAGCCCTGTCGTAGGCACAGGTATCGAAGATGAAATCGCTAAAAACACCAGCCAATTGATTACTGCTACTGATAACGGCGAGGTCGTTCGTGCTGATGCCGACGAAGTTCATGTCAAATACAAAGATGGCCTGGCCAAATACGAATTGATTCATTTCGCAAAAAGCAACGACGACCGCTCGATTAACCAGAAAGTCCGTGTAACCCGCGGTCAAATGGTCAAAAAAGGCGACATATTGATTGAAGGCGCTTCGATTGCTGACGGCGAACTGGCTCTTGGAAAAGATTTGCTGGTTGCCTTCATGCCTTGGGGCGGTTACAACATGGACGACGCTATCGTGCTTTCCAGCCGTGTAGTACGCGATGATTCGCTTACCAGCATTAATATCAAAGACTATACGATCGAAGTCCGCGAAACAAAATTAGGTAACGAAATCGTCACCCGCGATATCCCGAATGTCAGCGAAGAATCGCTGCGCCACTTGGATGAAAACGGTGTCGTTCAGATCGGTTCCGAAGTCAAAGCCGGCGACGTACTGGTCGGTAAGATTACACCAAAGGGTGAACAAGAACTTTCCAGCGAAGAACGATTGCTGCGAGCGATTTTCGGCGAAAAAGCCAAAGACGTCCGCGACACCAGCCTGCGTATGAATAATGCCGGAGGCGGCAAAGTTGTCGGCGTCAAGGTATTCAGCCGCGAAAACGGCCATGAGCTAAAAGCCGGCGTGTTGATGCAGATCCAAATCTATGTCGCTCAGCTGCGAAAAATCAGTGTCGGTGACAAGTTGGCCGGACGCCACGGAAACAAGGGTGTCGTTGCCAAGATTCTGCCAGTCGAAGACATGCCTTTCATGGAAGACGGAACGCCAATCGATGTCGTTTTGAACCCGCTTGGCGTGCCGAGCCGTATGAATATCGGCCAGCTGTTCGAAACTCACCTTGGTATGGCTGCCCGCGCTTTGGGTTATAAAGTCGCGGCACCTCCGTTTAACGGCGTGCCGAACGATATTATTGCCGACCAACTTGAAAAAGCCGGCTATGCCCGCGACGGCAAATTCCAGCTATTTGACGGCCGAGACGGTAAAGCTTATGAAGAGCGAACTACTGTCGGTGTCATGCACATGATCAAATTGCACCACATGGTTTCAGACAAGATTCACGCCCGATCAACCGGTCCTTACACGATGGTTACCCAACAGCCGTTGGGCGGTAAAGCTCAAAACGGCGGTCAAAGGTTCGGCGAGATGGAAGTCTGGGCACTCGAAGCCTACGGTGCTGCTGCAACTTTGCAGGAAATGCTGACTATCAAATCGGACGACGTTTATGGACGCGCCAAAGCATACGAATCGATTATCAAGCACGAACCGATCGTCGGTCCGAAACTGCCTGAATCATTCAACGTTTTGGTCAAAGAACTTCAAGGTTTAGGGCTGCGCGTCGATTTGTTGGATGAGACCGAGGACGCGGTTATCGATGTGGCGCAAATTATCAGTGAAGCCAGCGATATTGGCGACGGTTTCGTCGTTCAAGAGGCCGAAGAACTGGATGACGAAATGGTATTAGAAGATTTAAACATCGTTGATTTAGATGAAGAAATGGAGGAGGAGGCGTAATATGTCGCGAGTAATTTCAACTAGCGGAATAGCGGACTTTAACGCGATTCGCCTGACGGTAGCCAGCCCGGAAGATATCCTGAAATGGAGCAATGGCGAGGTTACAAAACCCGAAACGATAAACTATCGTACCCAAAAACCGGAACGTGACGGTCTTTTCTGTGAACGTATTTTCGGACCTGTCAAAGACGTAAATCCGCACGACAGTCGCTTAAAGGGCGTTCGCTCACGCGAAGCAGCCGTCGACAAAAACGGCGAATTGATTACCAAATCAATCGTCCGCCGCGAGCGAATGGCACACATTTCATTGGCCGCTCCGGTCGCGCATATTTGGTTCATGCGCGGCACCCCCAGCGCGATGAGTTTGCTGTTAGGCATTACCGTTCGCAATCTTGAACGTATCGCTTACTTTGCGACCTACGTGATTTTGAAGGCTGATGACGTGAAGCGTGATCAATACTTGGCCGATCTAGAGGCTGAAACCGAAGCCGGCCGGGTTGCCATCAAAATCCGTTACGAGCGGGAAGCCAGTGCCGAAGACGCCGACGTCAAGACTTTGGCCGAACAACAATCTAAAGAAATCGAAGAACTGAATGAAATGTACAACGCTAAAAAGGCCCAGCTGGAAGGTTTGGTCAAAGGCGCATTGATCAGCGAAGTCGATTTCCGTAATTTACCGGAAGAATACGAAGAGTTGATAACCGTCGATATGGGCGGTTCCGCACTTAAGACGTTGCTGGATGAAATCAATTTGTCTGATCTAATTGCTAAACTGTCCGAAGAAGCATCCGGTGCCAAAGGCCAGCGCGAAAAGAAACTTCTAAAGCGTCTCAAGATGCTTGAAGGCATGCAAGCTGCCGGCATCAAACCAAGCAGCCTGACGATGACGGTTTTGCCAGTGATTCCTCCGGATTTGCGTCCGATGGTCCAGCTGACCGGCGGCCGTTTCGCGACCAGCGACCTTAATGATTTGTACCGACGTGTTATTAACCGTAATAACCGTCTGAAAAAATTGATTGAACTAAATGCTCCCGAAGTAATCCGCCGCAACGAAATGCGCATGCTTCAGGAAGCCGTCGATGCCCTGATTGATAACAGCGCAGCTCGCGGTAATCGTGCGGTTAACGCTACCGGCGGCCGCCGCCGTCTGAAGTCGCTTAGCGACATGCTAAAGGGCAAACAAGGCCGTTTCCGCCAAAACTTGTTAGGCAAGCGCGTCGACTATTCTGGCCGTTCGGTCATCGTTGTCGGTCCTAAATTAAAGATTAACGAGTGCGGTTTGCCAAAGCAAATGGCACTGGAACTATTCAAACCGTTTATTATCAGCTGGTTGATTCGCGGTGAATACGCTTATAATATTCGTTCGGCCACGCGCCTAATCGAATCAGGTGACGCCCTGGTTTGGGACGCGCTGGATGCCGTTATCGTCGATAAATACGTTCTATTGAACCGCGCTCCGTCATTGCACCGTCTGTCGATTCAGGCTTTCCAACCGGTTCTCGTCGAAGGACAAGCAATCCAACTTCACCCGTTAGTAGCCAACGGCTTCAACGCTGACTACGACGGTGACCAAATGGCAGTTCACTTGCCGCTGTCGGACGCTGCTCAGGCTGAAGCCCGTGAATTGATGAGTGCGACCAATAACTTGCTGAAACCGGCTGACGGTTCTCCGGTCCTAAACATCGGCCAAGACGTCGTTTTGGGTAATTACTACCTGACTTACGTCAAACCAAGCGCTCAGACCGAAGAAGTCAAAGCCTACAGTTCGGTCTATGAAGCCGAAATGGCCTATGACAACGGAAACCTGCAGCTGCAAAGTCCTATCCGTGTGTTCTATAGGGGCGAGATCCGCAACACGACTTTGGGACGCGTCTTCTTTAACGACATTCTGCCCGAAGACTACCCGTATGACAATTCGCCGCAAAGCAAAAAACAACTCAAGAGGGTCCTTGCCAAGATCTTTGACGAATACGGCGCCGAAACGACAGCCAAGATTGCTGACCGTATGAAGGGTCTGGCATTCCGTTTTGCTACCATCGCCGCCGTGTCAACCGGCAAAGACGATTACGTCCAATTCGATGAAATCAACGAGTTCGTAGCCGAAGGTGACGCCAAGACGGCGCTCATCTCTGAACAATTCGACCAAGGTTTGATTACCAACGACGAACGCTACAATTTGACTATCGCGACTTGGCGTACGGTCGACCGTGTCATCGGTGACTATTTGCAAGACAGATTGAAAGACATGGATACCAGCATCAGCGTCATGGTTAACTCCGGCGCCCGCGGTACCATCAGTAACATCAAATGGGCTTCGGCCATGATCGGAATCGTAGTCGATTCTAACAACCGTGAAATCGAGCTCCCAATCCGCTCGAATTACAAAGCCGGACTAAGCTCACTCGAACAATTCGTCCAAACCCGCGGTTCGCGTAAAGGTTTGATCGACACCGCCCTTAAAACGGCCGATGCCGGTTACTTGACGCGACGTCTCGTTGACGTATCTCAAGACGTATTTACCGTCGACGACACGGTCGGTGACGATGACGGCTTCTCGATTTACCGCAGCGAATCCGAAATGACAATGATTGATTTCGGCAACAGGCTTGCCGGCCGTTACACCGCCGAAGAAGTACCTGGATATATTGGCGCCGATCAACTGATTACCCGTGAAGTTGCCAGCGCTATCGAAGCCGATTCAACTGTCGAAAGTGTCAAGATACAGTCAGTTCTGTCGACCAAAAATCTTCGCGGCATTCCGCGCAAGAGTTACGGCATCGACATGTCAACCGGCCATTTGGTTGAAAAATCACAACCGGTCGGCGTTATCGCTGCTCAGTCAGTCGGTGAGCCTGGTACTCAGCTAACGCTAAAGACCTTCCATGCCGGCGGTGAAGCCGGTGGCGACATCACCCAAGGTTTGCCTCGCGTCGAAGAATTATTCGAAGCTCGCATCCCGAAAGGTCAAGCCCGTGTTACGGAAGTAGCCGGTTTGGTCGATGTCTGGGAAGACGGCAAAAAGTATATCGTCCAAGTCACGCCTGAATCCGGCCATGTCGAGCACATCGAACTTGGCGGCCGAACGCCTATCGTCAAATCCGGCAGCAATATCAAGGTCGGCGACGTACTGGCAACCGGTGAAAGCGAATCCAAGCCTTTGACAGCTCCGTTTGACGGCGTCGTCGAAGTTGCCGGTGATACGTTAGTACTGGCTGCAAATGCCAGCTCGCCTGTCCGTTACGAGATCCCGGGTACCGCACAACTCGTTGTGGCAGCCGGTGATGTCGTCGAAGCTGGTGACCGCTTGTCGACCGGTTCGTTGAACCTGCATGACCTGATGCGCCTGAAGGGTATCGAAGCTACGCAACGCTACATTATCAACGAAGTATTGCGTATTTACGCCGCCCAGGGCCAAGACGTTGCTGACAAGCACCTCGAGATCATCGTCCGTCAAATGTTCAGCCGCGTTCAGATCGAAGATCCGGGCGACAGTATATTCGTGACAGGCGATATCGTTTCAAGGGCTTCGGTCGTCGAAGCCAACGCCGAACTAGAGGCTGCCGGTAAAGAACCGGTTAGCTACACCCAGTTGCTGCTTGGTATTACTAAAGTATCAATCTGGTCTGACAGCTTCCTATCGGCCGCATCTTTCCAAGATACGACTCGCGTACTAATCAACGCTGCCATCAGCGGACGCGTCGATCGCTTGCACGGTTTGAAAGAGAACGTCATTATCGGCCGCAAGATTCCAGTCGGAACCGGCGTTACGGGCTACGAACCAAAACAGTCTGACGCCGATATCGAACAAGAAATCGCCGAAGACGTCGATTTGACAGACTAAAAAACAAAAATATTAAAAACCCCGGGCCAAACCGGGGTATTTAATATGTTCAAGTCAGATCATTACAAAAGTGCATGTCGGTGTGTAAAAAGGGTAGGTCGGGGGTGTTAAACACCCCCGATAGGAGTTAGCCATCGTAATTAAAAATCATAAGAATGCACATGCCAACAATGCAAATGCTGACAATAGTCCATTCATAAATGGTTCCTGTTGAGGCGTTCAGTTCGGCCAGCAAAGATAAACCAACAATTAAATTAAATACGCTGCCAAAAGCTACGACAAAAGAGCATTTCGATCTTACAACCTTATAATCCGATTAGATTCCGCTGGCATAGAGCGATTTGTTGAACAATTCTATTCCGGCGGTTGTAGATTCTGTGATTTCGGAAGTAATCCTTACCAATGCGGTCCTAAATGCTACCGCTACGGAACAATCTTTTCTGATTTCTTCAGACAGGTAGCCCCTGAAATTGTTCATTATTTCCTCGGAATGCGTTTTTGAATCAATTCCCTCGGTCAATGTCGCGCTGACATTATCGACAAACGGCATTGCTTTCACTCCCTGTTTGAGGTAATAAGCATCACTTTTTGCCACAATAAACTCCTCCTTATAATGCCTGCCATAAAAGGTCAGGTGAATACGAAAATACAGTACGACATGCACTGTAATAATCTGACTTGTTAAAGTTCTGCCAACCACCTCAGTAATTGATAGTAATATATTAGCATAAACAACAACAAAAGTCAATAGCATGCATTGCGACCTGACACAGATTGACAAACAAACGACAAAATGTTAATATATCCACATAATCATTTCAATTCGGTGGGATAAATTCAATGATTAAGTATCACTTAATAAATCGGATTATTACAGTGCATGTCTAATCTTTTTTAGTTTAGATATTTTCTCTTTCTTTGGGGCAGCTCATCAATTAATCAAAGAGGCTGGTTAATTGATGTGCTGTTCCAAAAATATTCCTCTTTGGGCAGCTATACGGTTTTCCGTAAAAATAGCCTTGGAGGGGGCGTGAAGGAGAGAAAAATGAAGATTTGTAAGAAAAAGGTCTTGGTCTTGTCGCTAGGTGTACTAGTATTTGCTTTAGCCAGTGTTTCATTATTCAGCAGTATTTCGTTGTCTGCAACAGGTCCTGTTATTTATAACAGTGACAATCTGATCTACAACCCAACGTTTGAATTGTCAGAGTTTGGGGCAAATCCCGACGGTTGGCTAAAAGGTGGCTATGGAACTAATTCCGCCAGTCATGAACTAGTCAACGAGGACGGACGCAAAAGCGTCAAAGTCACGATAAGCAATTATGTTGACGGCGATGCCAAGTGGTATTTTAGCCCTATTACTGTCGAGCCAGGTAAACAATATCGTTTTTCGGTCCGCTATAAGACAAACGTGACACCCTTTGCCACGGTAGTCTTTGATATGGCGGACGGAACCCAGAAATGTCTTGGTTTGCCAAGTATAAGGCAAAAATATTTTGACTGCAGCTATCACGAGTATTCAGATACCTTTATTGCACCAGCCGGATCAGTTAAAGCATCCGTATATTTCTTTATCAAACAAGATGGCTGGCTGCAGGCTAATCGCTATAGCCTAAGGGAGTATGCTCCGGCAGGTTTTGAACGATCGCTTCTTACGATTACATTTGACGATGGACACGAGGTCAACGTTAATACGGCTCTTCCAATAATGAACGAATATGGCATAAAAAGCACTCAGTTCTTTGCCACGACTTTCATTGAAGACAAGCCTCAAAGTGTCTTGGACGGCGTTCTGGCATTCAGCCAAAGCGGCCACGAGATCGGATCTCATTCTGTTTCCCACCCGTTGCTTACGGCAACCAACTCGTTAGATTATGAACTTGAACATTCAAGACATTATCTGGAAGAGTTGGCGGAACAGCCGGTAACTAGTTTTGCGTCTCCATTTGGTGATTACGACTATTCCGTTATTTCAGCGATTGAGGATTACTACGTTCTGCATAGAAGCGTTGACGAAGGTTATAACACAAAAGATAACCTGAATATACACGCTTTACGCGTGCAAAACGTGCTCAGTACGACAAGCGCACAGCAGATAACAGAATGGGTGAATCAGGCTCAATCCGACAATACGTGGTTGATTTTGGTCTACCACCGAGTCACGGATAGCCCTGGATTCTTTGATACCCCCGTCGGTCTATTTGAACAGCATGTTCAAACTATTATCGACAGCGGTATCACCGTCAAGACACTTAGTGATGCATATAGCGAAATTTGTTATCAGCTATAAATGCTAACTAACATGATTCCGGACGCAGTGAATCTGCCTTTTAAAGCGGGTTCACTGCGTCGGTTATCTAAATTATAAAGTTAGACGTGCACTATTGTAATAATCTGATTTATGCCAATCAATATTAGAGTTGATTCGTATATATTTTCAAATTAAATCATTACAAAAGTGCATGTCCGCAGTTGCATCTAGCGGGATAATCCACTCCGTGAATTTGATAATCCACGGAGTGGATCGGTGCTTAATCTACCATTAAGCGTATCCTGTAAACGATGTTTGCATAGGCTTCGGTTAACGAGCGAACAACAAGCCACAAAACGTAGGCGATAGGTATAGTCCCGACAAATACCCAACAGCCTGACACGAAAAGCTTCGCTAAAGAAGAAGCGTGTAGCAAGCTTCCGATGTACCATGACAAGGCAAATATTCCTATTGGAGATATAAAGAGCAGGCTTAGGAAAATCTTACTGGCTGGGCCGTCATTCAATGCCAACAGGACCGTTTCTCCGGGATCGCGGTAAGCTGAAAAATACTTTTCCAAGGGACCTTGTCTTTTCAAGATAATCACCTCCTCATTAATATTTATCAGGCACGACGGACATGCACTGTAATGATCTAACTTGTCAAAGTCCTTCAGATATACGAAAATTACTGAGCTTAATAGTAACTATAATATGTTACGGAAAATAGTCAATAATATAAATACCCCGGTAATTCCGGGGTATTATTAGTAAATTAGATCATTACAAAGTGCATATCAAAACTGTTGCGAACTCCGTGCGTAATTATGTGCACGTAGTTCGCTAAAATCGACAAATCATTTAGCCAGTTGGCTGCTTGCCCCTCGTTTTTTTAGATCGAATATAATCGACTAAAATCGAAAAAGCCCAGGCCAGCTCAATACCTATCAACCCAGGCATATTCACAGGATCGATATTAAGATAAACAAAAAAACCGACGGTCAGTAATACTACTACTAATAATTTTATTACGGACCTGAATATGCTATTAGAAAATAGGTAACGTTGAATGGACGTATTAATTCCCCATATGAGGGACGCGAAAGCGAGTGATCTGATAAATGTCGCTACGCTGGGATCATGGTTCAGATAGGACAGAAGCCCAAGGAAACTTGAAAACAGCAGTAACTCAACCATACCGATTACACGTGTTCGCAGGTTACTAGATTCAGGGCCTATGCCTTCCAAAATGTGACAATACAATTTAAAGATTAGTACTCCAAGTACAATGTAACCGACAACTTGAAAAGCTTGTCTCCATTCATCCATTAATCATCAACCCCTTACGCTTTTTAATAACTTTTAGATTTATATTAAAATATATTTAAAAATATATAGATATATATCCAACAGCACGATATGCACTGTAATGATCCAACTTGTAAATGTCCGCCAACTACCTCAGTAATTGTCAGCTATATAATAGCATAAACGTTAATAAAAGTCAATAATACGTTGCTTGTAATAAAGAATTTTGATATAATCACACGTGAGTTTACTCTTATCGGGTTGACGGGTGATTCGCCGTACGGCGAAGAATGTGTACAAACCTATTAACGCCGGTAAGGCAAGTCGCGCGAAGGAAATGCTGAATCTGGAACGCAAAACTACTTTTTAGTAGTGTTTTGTCATTTCTGACAAATATATCAATTAACCGGAGATAATTAATGCCAACAATCAACCAATTGGTGCGAAAACCGCGCAAAACGGCTATTAAAAAGTCGAAAAGTCCTGCGCTTGGTAAAATTCATAACGCACTAAAAACCCGCTATTACGAACAAAACGGTCCGCTAAAGCGCGGCGTTTGTATCCGCGTAACGACCAAAACCCCGAAAAAACCTAACTCGGCACTTCGCAAAGTCGCTCGTGTCCGTTTGACCAACCAGCAAGAAGTCTGGGCTTATATAGGCGGTGAAGGCCATAACCTGCAAGAGCACGCCGTTGTATTAGTCCGCGGCGGACGTGTGCCGGATTTGCCAGGTGTACGTTATCACATCGTTCGCGGTGCGCTTGACCTTCAGGGTGTCGCAAAGCGCAAAAAGGGCCGTTCCAAATACGGTACCAAAAAGGAGACCAAGTAATGCCAAGGAAAGTAACTACCAGTTTGCAACGACGACTGTCACCTGATCGCAAATACCAAAGCGTATTGGTCCAGCGTTTAATCAACAAATCGATGCTTGATGGTAAAAAACACGTCGCTGAACGTGCTGTTTATGAAGCATTGGAAATCGCAGCCAAGAAACTAGGCAGCGAAAACCCGCTTGAAGTGTTCGAGAAAGCCCTAAAGAACGTTTCGCCGAACTTCGAAGTCAAATCACGCCGAGTCGGTGGAGCTAATTACCAGATTCCGTTTCCGATTCAGGGTCACAGACAATTGCACTTTGCTTTCAGCTGGTTAGTCCAATCAGCTCGCGATCGCAAAGGTATGTCTTATTCCCAGTGTCTGGCACAGGAAATAATCGACGCTTGCGGTGAAACCGGCGGCGCATACAAAAAGAAAGAAGATACGCATCGCATGGCCGAAGCCAACCGTGCTTTTGCGCACTTCGCTCGCGCTTAAATAAAATAATCCAAAAAAATTGCTCCGACAAATCGTCGGGGCATTTTTTGTTATTTATGTGATTAAGCTTATGCTATACTATGGTCAGTGAAAAAACAAAAGCATAAAACGCCGATTAAATTAAAGAGCAGGCCCAAATACTCCAGCCACAAAAAGAAGAGCGGAGTCAAAATACGGCCGGGCAAGGCTTTTACACTTGTCGAATTTATCGTCGTATTCGTGATTATCGCCATCCTGATGTCGATTACGTCAGTCGCATACATGAATATGCAGCGGAAGGCTAATAGCGCGCTTCTTAGGACCGACCTTGATAGTGTTTTAAAGCAATAGAATATGTTCGAAGCCGAGAACGGAAGCTATCCGACGACGATAGACTGTACTTTACCTGATAGTTCAACTAATAAGTGTGTCAAGGCGTCGAATGGAGTTGTCCATGAATATATCATGCAATCTGCGAGCGAAGCGTTGTTCTGTCTGACGTCCGAGAAAAATGAGTATAGATACAATATCGATCAAAGCGGCGACGTGATGGCCGGCCCATGCCCGATTGTCAACTTGGTTGCGAGTAATTCGGTATCTTATAACGGCGTAGGTAATACTTGGTATGATGTCAGCGGCAATGAAAACAATAGTAATCTTTCGGGCGTAACGTATTCTGTCGTGAACGGCGGCGTCTTTAGTTTTGAAGGCGTCAATGACTATGTCAGTTCTGACGGGGTGGACGGTATTGATTCCGATTTAATATCGGTAAGTACGTGGATCAGACCGGGCAGCGTAAATGGAACATATGAAATATCCAATCAGGGAGAATGGACGACGGGCTCTTGGGTAGGTTGGCGCTTCAAGCAAATAGGCGGCTCAGTTAATTTCAGCATCAGCGACGGGACGGCAAATAATTACGAGTGTTCCGGCGGCGATTTCAGTTCGGTAGCTTGGCATTATGTAGTCGGTGTCTGGGACGGTCAACAGATCATAATCTATATTGACGGCAAACAAGAAGCCAGTTGCTCTGAGTTCGTTGAATATCATGGTAACAGCGGTTCACATTCGATAGGTAAATTTGCCGGTTCGCCGTATTATTTTAACGGATATATAGGCAGTATTTCGGTATATGACGAAGCCTTGAACCCGTATGAAGTTCAGGAAAATTTTGATATAACTAAATCCCAATACGGATTATAGGTTTCTTGGGCACAAATCTGGATTTATGACTGATTTTCTGATAAAATAAACTTCAAGTGCTATTTTTTATGGCAAAAAATATTAATTCGCCGTTCGTTCTAAAGTAAAAGCGAAGGCAGTAAAAGGATAATTAAACACATGGCAGAAAGAAATGTCCCGTTAAAGGATTTTCGCAATATAGGCATCATCGCTCACATTGATGCGGGCAAAACGACTACGACCGAAGCTATTCTGTATCGAACGGGCTTGTCGCACAAGATAGGTCTGGTACACGAGGGCGAAACTACGACCGACTGGATGGAACAAGAGCGCGAACGCGGTATCACCATTACGTCGGCGGCAGTGACGGCATTTTGGAAGGACCACAAAATCAATCTGATCGATACGCCCGGCCACATTGACTTCACGGCAGAAGTCGAGCGTTCGTTACGTGTGCTAGACGGCGCGGTCGTCGTATTTGACGGCAAGATGGGTGTCGAAGCTCAGTCCGAGACGGTTTGGCGCCAAGCCAACAAGTACAGCGTTCCTCGTATCTGTTTTATCAACAAAATCAACCAGACGGGCGGCGATTTTTATAAGTCACTGGAATCTATTCACAGGCGACTTTCTAAAAATGCCTTGCCGATCCATTTGCCTATCGGTTTTGAAAAAGACATTGTCGGCGTAGTCGACTTGGTTGACATGAAGGCTTACACGTACAAGGATTACGCTGATCACGAACTTATCACCGGTGAAATCCCGGCCGATATGCTGGAAAAAGCCAAAAATGCCCGCAGCCTGCTGGTTGAGGCTGCCGTTGAAGCCGATGACGAGCTGTTTGAGCGCTTCCTTGATAAAGGCGAAGAGTCAATCACTGTCGACGATTTGAAGGGTGCGTTGCGCAAACGTGTTCTAGCCGGCGACTTTTACTTAGTAACCGGTGGTGACGGCCGCGGCGTCATCGTCGAAAAAGTGCTCGATATGGTAATTGAATATCTGCCGTCACCGCTTGATGTCGACGCCATCTGGGGCCAAAACCCTAAAACCGGCGAAGAAATTGAACGCAAACCTGATAACAGCGAGCCGCTAGCGGCGCTGGCTTTCAAAATCGCTACCGACCCGTTCGTTGGTAAATTGATTTTCGTACGTGTCTATAGCGGCAAGATGGTCGCCGGTTCATACGTTTTGAATACTACTACCGGTGAAAAAGAACGCGTCGGCCGCATCGTCCGTATGCACGCTGATAAACGCGAGGATATCGAACTGATCGGCGCAGGCGACATTGCCGCCGTCGTCGGTCTGAAAGACACCTTTACCGGTGCGACTTTGTCCGATATCGCTCATCCGATTGCGTTGGAATCAATCTCGTTCCCTGAACCGCCGGTATCGATTGCCGTAGAACCGAAAACTAAATCCGACCAAGAAAAAATGGGTATAGCCTTGCAACGTTTGGCCGAGGAAGACCCGACCTTTAGGGTGCACACTGACGAAGAAACCGGACAGACGATTATGTCTGGAATGGGCGAATTGCATTTGGACATCTTGATTGACCGCATGAAGCGCGAATTCAAGGTCGAAGCCAATGTCGGCGAACCGCAGGTTGCATTCCGTGAAAGTATCAAAGGCACGTCAAGCGTCCAAGGACGCCACGTCAAGCAATCAGGCGGCCGCGGTCAATACGGTGACGTCTGGATTAAATTTGAACCGAATGAACCCGGCAAGGGCTTTGAGTTTATCGACATGATCAAGGGCGGCGTCGTTCCTCAGGAATACCGCAAACCTGTCGAAGCCGGTGTTCGCGAAACCTTGGAAGGCGGCGTTATTGCCGGCTATCCGGTCGTTGACATCAAGGCTACTTTGTACGACGGCAGTTACCACGATGTTGACTCAAGCGAACTTGCCTTTAAATTGGCTGGTGCCCTTGCTACCCGTGACGGTATCAAACAAGCTACGCCGATCCTGCTTGAACCAATCATGCATGTCGAAGTGACTACCCCCGAAGATTTCATGGGCGATGTCATCGGCGACTTGAATTCACGCCGCGGCCGAATCGAGGAAATGGTCGATCTGAGCGCCGGCGTCAAATTGATCAAGGCATTCGTACCACTGGCAAATATGTTCGGTTATACGACCGACCTGCGCTCGATGAGCCAAGGCCGGGCCGCCAGTACCATGGAACTTGCTCAGTACGAAGAAGTACCGCCGAACGTATCCCGCGAAATTATCGAAAAACGCGGCAAATAGTAATCAATAAACACTTTACATCTTGGCCCAACTTCTGTACAATTTCATGTATACGTCGCGGGGCGGTAATTATGATTGCTCTCGTCTAAATATTAAACGCATTCGCTTAAAAACGAAGGCAGATAAAGGAGAAATAATTAAATGGCAGATTTCGATCGCTCGAAACCACATGTCAACGTCGGTACGATGGGACACGTCGACCACGGTAAAACAACTTTAACGGCAGCTATTACTGCAGTGCTAGCTAAAAGGCTTCCAAGCACAGTTAACAAGGCAGTTTCATACGCTCAAATCGACAACGCTCCGGAAGAGCGCGCCCGCGGTATTACTATCGCAACCAGCCACCAGGAATATGAATCAGCCAAGCGCCACTACGCGCACGTTGATATGCCAGGTCACGCTGACTACATCAAGAACATGATTACCGGTGCTGCTCAGATTGACGGCGCAATTTTGGTAGTTGCTGCCAATGATGGTCCGTTGCCGCAGACCCGCGAGCACGTCCTATTGGCTCACCAAGTCGGCGTACCAAAGATCGTAGTTTTCCTGAACAAGATGGACCTAGCTGATCCTGAATTAGTCGAATTAGTCGAAATGGACGTTCGCGAACTGCTGGCCAAAAACGGCTACGACGAAAACGCCCCGATTATAAAAGGTTCTGCTACCAAGGCACTTGAAGGCGACAAAGATTCTGAAGACGCCATCATGGAACTGGTTGACGCTCTTGACAACTATATTCCTGAACCTACCCGTGAACTTGACAAGCCTTTCTTGATGCCAATCGAAGACGTCTTTTCGATCAAGGGCCGCGGTACGGTTGCTACCGGCCGTATTGAACGCGGTGTTATCAAATTGAACGACCCAGTCGAAATCGTCGGTATTCGTCCGACTCAAACCTCGGTCGTGACTGGTATCGAAGCTTTCAAAAAGAATCTTGACCAAGGTCAAGCCGGTGACAATGCCGGTATCTTGCTGCGAGGCATCGAGCGTGATCAAATCGAGCGCGGTCAAGTCGTCGTCAAACCGGGCAGCCTGACTCCTCACACTGAATTCGATGCTGAAGTCTACATCCTCAAAAAAGAGGAAGGTGGCCGCCACACGCCGTTTTCAAAGGGTTACAAGCCTCAGTTCTACTTCCGTACGACTGACGTAACCGGTGAAGTCGAACTTCCGGCTGACAAGGAACTTGTCATCCCTGGCGATACTTTGACATTCAAGGTTAAATTGCTGGCTCCGATCGCGATGGAAAAAGGTCTGACCTTTGCTATTCGTGAAGGCGGCAAAACCGTCGGTGCTGGTGTCGTAACCAACATCACCAAATAATCGTAATTCGATTGATATAAATACCTCCGCTTACGCGGAGGTATTTTGTTATACTGGTTGAATGAATATCGTTGAGTCTGCAAAAGATTTTGCAAAAATCTCCCATGAAGGTCAGTTGTATGGCACTGGCGATCCATATTATTATCATCTTGAACAGGTAGCGACTATGGCGTCAAAACTTGGTTATGCCGAAGAAGTCGTCGCTGCGGCATATTTGCACGACATAATCGAAGACACGACCGTGACCGAAGATGATTTGATAAAAATATTTCCTGATTCTGTGGTAAAAGCGGTCCACTCAGTGACTTTCATCGGAGATGATTACGAGTCAAAAATCAAGAAGGCTATGAAAGATCCTTTGGGACACGTCGTTAAATTTTGCGATGCCAGTTGTAACTACTCAAATTCGGTTATTTATGGCCCAAAATTATGGCATGATTGTAACTACGTTGAATTCATCACCAGGCGTGCGGGATATATATCAAAACTGCTAGGTGGCTTACCGACGCCGGAAGACATTAACAAATATTTAGACTCAATCAGAAAAGCTTGAACATATGCCTGAAAATATGGTATAGTTTACCGGTATTATATTTAATGATACCGACAACTATTCCGTGGCAGAAAATTAACTGGTCCATGGCGTAGGTTACGGTATAGCACCAAAGGAGCCAAAATGGCAGAAAAAGAACAAAGCCTTCGTATCCGCATACGACTAAAAGCGTATGACTACAAGGTCATTGACCAATCAGCAAAACAAATTATCGATACGGCTATTCGTACCGGTGCGACCATCGCCGGTCCGGTGCCGTTGCCAACCCGCCGCAGTACATTTACGGTAGTAAAATCACCGCACGTCTATAAAAAGGGCGGCGAAACGTTCGAGATGCGCGTACACAAACGCCTGATTGATATCACCAACGCTACGCCCAAGACTATCGACAGCTTGCAAAACCTTAGCTTGCCGGCCGGCGTTGACGCCGAAATCCGCATGTAATATTCGGAATAAAATTAATAACTCCGCCTGATGGCGGAGTTATTTTTTGGTTTGCTATTTACTAAACTGATTGAATACTATCAAGGATGCGAAGGGTATCGATTTGAATATTCAAAACCCAGAGGGATAGCGCCAAAATGTAAATAAACAAAATCGACCAATAAATCGTCTGGTCCGTAATACGGAATGACATGAAGTCAGACGAATCCTTGCCGATCTTAAATGACTTGGCCGCTGCCGCTTTCTTCGGGCCCGATCGCTTTACAGTTCGCTTTTTTTTGGCTGGCATAATCTAATATACTCCTTTGATAATACTTTATGACAACAGTATGACGTATTTGTCCGATAAACTCAAGCGTTTTGATGATAATTAAATAATATTGGGCGTTTGCTATACTATCAAGCAGATGAATTCAATCAGACGCAAGAAAATATTAACTCGGGTACTGTTAATTTTCGCAGGCCTGGCGCTATGTGTCGCTACTGGTGTTCTGGTTTGGTTTGGCTTGACGAAGAATTCCGAACGGCAACCAGCTACGAATAAGAAAACGACGTCGAAAGTTCAGACGCCAACGCCAACTGCGGTCAAAACAGAGTTACCCGTGATAAATTTGGCAGCGATGGGTGACATGTTGGCGCACGATACTATTATCGCCAATGCCAAGACTGGCAGCAGTTACGATTTTGGTAAGTATTTTTCCAACATCAGATCAAGCTACCAGGATTCGGACGTAGTATTTTGTAACCAAGAAGGTCTAAGCGCCGGTGAACAGTATGGCATCAGCGGTTACCCGTCATTCAATGCGCCGACTAAATTTGCATCGGATTTGCAGTCGGCAGCCGGATGCAACGTCATTAATCTGGCCAATAATCATATGGGCGACAAAGGAGTCGCCGCAATTGGGGCGACGATCGACATTTGGAACGGTTTGAAACCACTGGCCTTCAGCGGTGCTAATAAAAGCTCCGCCGATCAGCAAAAAGTCAGTTATTTTACCAAGAACGGCATAAAAGTCGGTTTTGTTTCGTTCGCAGATTTCAATAACAACGCCTCTACGCCAAGCTACAGTATTAACCTCTATCACAACGAATCCTTGGTCAGGCAACTTGTAGGCGAGGCACGCGCTAACGCCGACGTAGTCATCGTATCGATGCACTGGGGCGTCGAGGATTCCGCGGCTATTAGCAGCGATCAGCGAAACGCCGTAAATCTGCTAAGTTCGCTTGGTACTGACATTGTCATCGGTACCGGACCGCATGTTCTGCAGCCGGTCGAGACCGTGACTCGCCCTGACGGCGGCAAGATGGTAGTTTGGTATTCCTTGGGCAATATGCTATCGTCGCAACTCAAAATTACCGAGTTAATCGGCGGTATTGCCAAAATGGCGATTACTAGGGGTAGCGATTCTAAAATAACGATCAGCGGTCTGACCTTCACGCCGACATACATGCATTACGAGTGGACGGCGCAACAAGCAGCTAACGGTGATTTATTGGCGCGTCATAACGCGATGATCTATCTGTTAAAAGACGCGGCCGTGCCTTTGTCCAAGTCACTGTTTAATACGACCGTTGCCGAGCAGAAACAATACGTCATCAACACGCTTGGTCCAGAAGTGGCTGTCGATTAAGTCGAATATTATCAATGTCCGCTGGCGCAAACTGTAATTTATTGAACGGCACCGTTTGTTTTAAGTGTCGCAAGGGCTGTTTCCAGATATGGCCAGGCTTCGTCTAGTGCCAGTCCGCTTTGATGAAGCGCCGTTGCCAGTTCGACGCCGACGTAACGGAAATGCCAGGGTTCGTAGCTGTAACCGGTGACAGAAACCTTTTCTTCGGGATAGCGCAAAATAAAACCGTATTTATACGAATTTGCCGCCAGCCATATGCCTTCCGGGGTACTAGCGAAACATTCGCTTAGATAGCAATAGCGAGAGACGGTAGTCAGGTCAATGGCAAGTCCGGTCTGATGTTCGCTTTGGCCTGGCCTAGCGATAGTTTGGTTGGCGACTTCTTCGCCGACGCTTCTAGCCAGACTATTGAAATATGTCGCTTGCAGTGCGGCCGATCGATAACCGCTGCCAATCATGAGTGAGTAGCCTGATTCCGATGCTGCCTCAAACATGTCTTTGATTGGCGTTTCGATATCAGATCTGGCAGACCTTTCGGCGTCACTTTTGTCGGTTCTTGTTTCGACATCAGGGATTTTTAGATTTGCCGGTACATAATCGGTAGAAATCGGATGAGTTTTGCTGACGATCATCCAGATATTTTCAGGCTGAGTGTAATCCGATATATAAGCTAAGATTTTATCAGCGCCGGGCAAAGTGATATACACAGGCTCGTTTTTCTTAGCTTCAGCAGCCGCCGTCGCGGACTTGGCGTCAGCTAGAAGTTTATCTTCGACCTGCTGTTCTTTTTCGGCTGTAGCTTGAGCGTCCTGATACGATAAATACAGATAACTTCCGTATGCCGCACCGCTCAAAATAAATAGTGCCAATAGAACGATTATCAGTCTGCGAAATAGCTTTTTTTGTGAGTTTTTTCGTTGATACATAGCCTGATATTTATACTACCATATTTTAACTAATAATCTTGACGCATAACAGATAGTGTGATAAACTTAGGCGGTAACTTTTAAGAAAATATTAGACAATTCTTGGTGAATTGGTAAGTCCGATCAAAAGGAAACTGCCTCCCACCAAGAATTTTAAGTGGGAGATAGAAGGCAATGAAAGCACTTCTCGGTACCAAAATTGGTATGACCCAAATCATCAGCAAGGACGGCGTCATGATTCCTGTGACGTTGATTCAAGCTGGCCCTGTGACTGTGACTCAGGTAAAAACCGCCGACAAAGACGGTTACACAGCAGTTCAAGTGGCATATGGTGAGGGTAAGAACCTGAGCAAGGCCGTGGCTGGACACACGAAAACAGCCGGAAGTACCCCGAAACATATTCGGGAAATTCGTGTTGCACAAATACCGGATGGCCTTTCGGTAGGAAGCACGATTGACGTAACCGCATTTGCGCTGGGAGACATCGTTGATGCTACCGGCACGAGCAAAGGCAAGGGTTTTGCGGGTAACGTAAAACGACACAACTTTAACACCAGTAAGCATACCCACGGTGGCTTCGGCGACGTCCGAAAACCGGGATCAATTGGATCGATGTATCCGCAAAAGGTGTTCAAAGGCAAAAGAATGGCTGGCCGAATGGGCCATGACCGCGTGACCGTCAAAAACCTAGTCGTTTCTTATATCGACCCCGAAAATAACTTAATCGGCTTGCGCGGTGCCGTACCTGGTCCGAAAAAGGGCTTGGTTATCATTGGAGGTAAAGCGTAATGGCTGAGACTACTAAAACTACCGTAAAGACTGTCCTGCCAAAAGACATTTTTGACGTCGAGGTTAAAAGCCACGATCTGTTGAAATTGGCATACGACAGCTACTTGGCAAATTCACGTAAAGCCAGCGCCACAACCAAACAACGCGGTGAAGTCCGCGGCGGCGGCAAAAAACCTTGGAAGCAAAAAGGCACCGGCCGAGCCCGTTTCGGTTCGACCCGTAACCCGATTTGGCGCGGCGGCGGTATCGTCTTTGGACCGCGCGGTAACGAGAACTACACCAAGAATCTATCTACCACCAGCAAACGCGTTGCCCTCAGGCAAGCTTTGAGCTTGGCTAATAAGGCTAAGAAAATCATGGTTGCCGATTTCATTACGACCGGCAAAACCAGCGAGGCTGCCAAATTCCTGACTGATAACAAGCTTGATCGCAGAGTTCTTCTGGTCGTCGACGAGAAGACCCCAGAAGTATTGCGCGCGACCAACAATATTCAGAATATTTTACTGGTCCGTGCGAAATACCTGAGTGTTTATCACATTCTAAACGCCGACAAAATCGTCCTATCGACCAAATCAGTAGACGTCATCAAAGAATGGCTAGTAAAGGGGGATAAGTAATATGACAACTCATATCAGCGTATACCCGCGCGCGACGGAAAAAGCCTATGGCCTAGCGAAATCTAACGTTTACGTATTCGATGTACCAGTAAGCGCCAACAAGCGCCAAATCGTCGAAGCGATTGAAGCGCAATTCAGCGTCAAGACCGTCGGTATTAAGACACTAGTCCAAAGCGGCAAAGCTATCAGGTTCTCGAAAGGCAAACGAAGCCACCCGGGAATCACTAACCGCAAAGATCTGAAAAAGGCTTACGTCAAGCTTGCCGAAGGCGACAAGATAAACGTATTTGATGAACCGGCCGCCGAAACTGCGACCAAGGCTTCAAAGAAGGAGAAGAAGTAATGGCTGTCAAACAATACAATCCGACCACTCCAGCCCGACGCGGCATGACCAGCCAGGATCTTAGCGAGGTTACTACCCGCAAATCAATCAAGAGCTTGGTCAAGAGCAAAAAACAGAACGCCGGCCGAAACAATACCGGCCGAATTACCGTTCGTCATCGCGGCGGCGGCGTCAAGCGACACTATCGCTTGGTTGACCATAAATTGGCAGCTGGAATTACTGCTGTCGTCGAGGAAATCGAATATGATCCAAACCGCAGCGCGCGAATCGCTCGCGTCAAAGATCAACACGGTCTTTATCACTATGTCCTGGCTGATACTTCAATGGAAAAGGGCAAGACTATTGTCAGCGGCGAAAACGCCCCGATCGAGTCAAGCAACCGAATACCATTGTCAAAAATCCCGATTGGCGCTCAGATTTATGCCATCGAAATTACACCGGGCAAAGGCGCTCAAATGGTACGTGCTGCCGGCGCCAAAGCTCAGCTAATGGCCAAAGAGGGCGATTACGCCCAAGTCCGTCTGCCTTCAGGTGAAGTCCGACGTTTCAGATTAGAATCGACCGCTGTTATCGGCGTAGTCGGCAACATACAGCACCAAAATATCAAGATTGGTTCTGCCGGCCGAAATCGCCGCAAGAGTATCCGTCCCGGCGTACGCGGTGTCGTCATGAATGCATGCGATCACCCGCACGGTGGTGGTGACGGCGGCCGTCATGGTACCGGCAAACCGCCGCAGACGCCATGGGGTCAATTAACCTTAGGATATCGCACCCGACGCCGCAAAGACGTCAGTAAGTTAATCGTAAGAAGTCGCCATGATGCGAAGAGGAAGAAGTAAATATGAGTCGCTCATTGAAAAAAGGCCCGTTCGTCGACTTCAAGCTCGCTAAGAAAGTGGCGGCGCTTGGACCGGACGACCGGACGATTATCAAAACATGGGCTCGTGCAAGTTCTGTCAGCCCGGAAATGGTCGGACGGACTATTGCCGTTCACAATGGCAAAATGCATGTTCCTGTGTTGATTACGGAAAATATGGTAGGACACAAACTCGGTGAGTTCAGCCCGACCCGTAAATTCCGCAAACACGGCGGAAAGGATAAGAAATAATGACTGATTCATTAGTTATCCGTTCCTATATAGAAGGTGTCAATCTGGCGCCGCGCAAAGTCGCGCTAGTTGCCAGCCTTGTACGCAGCCGTACGGTTGACGATGCTATCGTCATCTTGTCACACACCCCGAAACGAGCCGCGTTGCCAGTTAAAAAAGCCATCGAAAGCGCCAAAGCCAACGCGATTAACAATCACGGCCTGGACGGCAAAACGTTGAAAATTTGCGGTTTGTCAGTAACTACTGGTACCAGGATTAAAAGATACATGCCAGCCAGCCGCGGCCGTGCTTTGCCGTTTGAAAAGAAATCTTCAAATATCCTAGTTGAACTGACTGGCGATTTGAAACCAAAGAAAACAGCTGCTAAGCAAACGGCAGACAAGAACGCTGATTCGCCAAAGAGCGAAAAAGGAGGAAAATAGTATGGGACAAAAAGTAAACCCAATAAGCTTCCGACTTCAGGTTCACAAGAATTGGAGCTCGCGCTGGTTCGCTAACAAGAAAGAATTTTCCAAGTGGCTGGCCGAAGACGTTCGAATTCGCGAACTTATCGAGAAGCGCTTTGCAAGCCGCCCGACGATCAATCAGATTGAGATCGAGCGCTCTGCCAATCTTATTACGGTAACTATTCATACCGCCAAAGCCGGTGTCGTTATCGGACGCGGCGGAATCGGCGCGACCGAACTGAAAGGCATGATTGAAAAAATCACCAGCCTTCCGATCAGATTGAATATCGAAGAAGTCAAACGCCCGGAATTAGCAGCCAAATTGGTTGCCGAAAACATTGCCAGGCAGCTAGAGCGTCGTATTAATTTTCGACGTGCTATCAAAATGGCCGCTCAAAGCTCTATGAATGCTGGCGCCAAGGGCGTACGTATCCAGGTTGCCGGACGTTTGAATAACGCCGAGATGGCCCGCCGAGAAAAACTTATCGAAGGTTCCGTGCCGCTTCATACGCTACGCGCTGATATTGATTTTCATGTCGCTCGGGCTCAGACCGCAGCCGGAATTATCGGTATTAAAGTTTGGATTTACAGGGGCGAAAGGGTATAAGCTATGGTGTTATTACCTAAAAAAACCAAATACCGAAAGGTCCGCAAAGGCAAGAATGACGGCGTAGCAACGCGCGGCAATTACATCGCTTTTGGCGACTTTGGCTTGCAAGCTCAGGAAAACGAGCGCATCACCGGCCGCCAAATCGAAGCCTCACGTCAAGCTATGACCCGTTATATCCAACGCGGCGGCAAAATCTGGATCCGTATCTTCCCTCAAGTACCAGTTACCCGCAAGCCTCAGGACGTCAAGATGGGCAGCGGCAAAGGCAACCCTGAATTTTTCGTCGCCAAAGTCAAAGCCGGTACTATCTTGTTCGAGATGAAAGGCGTTGATGAATCAATCGCCCGAGAAGCAATGCGACTAGCGGCCCACAAATTGCCGATTAAAACTAAATTTGTCGCAAGGGAGCAAGTCTAATGGCCAAGGTTATCAAAAAGAACGTCAAACCGGCCGTCGAAGCAAAGACTATCGGTCAGCTTCGAACCGAACTAGCTGCCAAGCAGAAAGATTTGATCGAAGCAAAACGCGGACACAGGCTGGGCGAATTGACCAACCCTCGTGTTATCACGCTTACACGTAAAGAAATTGCCCGTCTTCATACTGCCATTACGGCGGCTGATAAGGCAACATCCGCTGGACAGCGGAAAGGAGAAAAATAGCTATGGCCAAGACACTGACAGGTATCGTTACATCTGATGTAGCGGACAAAACCATCACCGTCACTGTAACTAGTCGTGAAACGCATCCTATTTACGGCAAACAATATACCGTTACCCGCAAATATGCAGCCCATGATGAAAAGAACCAGGCGAAAAAAGGCGACAAGGTGACCATTTCGGAAACCCGCCCGATTTCAAAGCGAAAATCGTTCAAATTGGATAAAATCGTCGAAAAATCACGCGGTTCTATCGAACTAAAGGACGACGAGGTAGAGGTATAACATGATACAGCAAGAAACACGTCTGAAAGTCGCTGATAATTCAGGTGCCAAAGAGATTCTTTGCATCCGAGTTTTGGGCGGCACGAAAAGGCGCTATGCGCGTGTCGGCGATATTATCGTTGCGAGCGTTAAGGTCGCCTCGAACGTCGGCGTAGTCAAACGCAAATCTGTCGTCAAAGCCGTCGTCGTCAGGACGCGCGATCAAATCAAGCGAAAAGACGGCTCGACCATCGCATTTGATGACAATGCAGCCGTTATTATCGCCGATGACAAATCGATGCGCGGTACTCGCGTATTCGGACCGGTACCTAGGGAGCTTCGCGACCTTGGCTACTCAAAGATTATCAGCTTAGCGCCGGAGGTGCTCTAAAATGACTGCAACCAAGAAAATCGTAAAAGGCGACACGGTCAAGTTAATCAGCGGAGCAAACAAAGGTACGACCGGCAAGGTATTGCAAGTGCTTCCTAAAAAGAACGCCGTATTAATCGAGGGCGTTGGCACTTTGCATCGGCACGTCAAACCGTCCCGCCAAAATCCGCGCGGCGGCCACAAAGATATCCATGTTCCAACCCCGATTTCAAAGGTCGCACTAGTGATCGACGAAAAGTCAGGCAAGACCAGCCGTGTCGGTTTGGTCAGAAGTACCGAGGGCGCAAAAACACGGGTAGCACGCCAGAATAAAGATAAGGAGATCAAGTAATGGCAAATCAAATTACACCATCATCGACTCCTCGCCTGAAAGCCTTGTACAAAGATAAAATCGTCAAGGAACTACAAGCCGAACTGAATTTGAAAAATATTCAACAGGTACCGAAATTAGAGAAAATTGTAATTTCAGCGGGAATCGGAAAGCACAAAGACGACAAGCATTATTATGAAGTCGTAAAAAACACTATTACCAGAGTAACCGGTCAAACGCCGGTCGATCGCTTGGCCAAAAAGTCGATCGCCAGTTTCAAAATCCGAGCCGGAATGAACCGAATCGGTCTCAGCGTTACCCTGCGCGGTGCTCGCATGTACGAGTTCTTGGACCGCTTCGTTAACGTATCGTTGCCGCGAACCCGTGACTTTCACGGCGTCAGCGTCAAAGCGTTCGATAAATCTGGTAACTATAATTTCGGAGTAGTCGAACAATCGATTTTTCCTGAACTGACATTCGAAGAAACGCAAGTTCCGCACGGCATGCAGATAACTTTTGTTATTTCCGGCGGTGACGCTGTTTACAGCCGGGCGCTTCTAGAGAAGTTCGGCATACCATTTGAAAAACAAGGAGGCAAACGCTAATGGCTAAGAAATCTGCCGTCGCTCGCGACGAAAAACGTAAACAGATGATTCTAAAGTACGCCGCCAAGCGCGCCGAACTCAAAGAACTTGGCGATCAGGAAGGTTTGGCTAAATTGCCTCTGAACAGTTCGCCGACACGTTGGAAGAACCGCGATGTCCTGCATGGACGGCCGCGTTCATACATGCGACGTTTCGGGCTTAACCGTATTAATTTCCGCGAAAAAGCATCCAAGGGCGAAATCCCAGGTGTAACAAAGAGTAGCTGGTAGGAAAGGGAAAATATATGTCATTACAATCAACTGATCCAATCGCCGACTTGCTAACTCGTATTCGTAACGCCGTAATGGTTGGCAAAAACGAAATTCAAGTCCCTTCAAGCAAATTGAAAGTCACTATCGCTAACGAATTAGTCAAAGCTAATTATTTGCACGAAGCCAAAGTCCAAAGCGCCAAACCTCGCGACATTTTAGTCATTACGATCAACAAACCCGGTGAAAATTCGAACATTACCGAAATCACCCGCCTGTCCAAACCGGGACGACGAGTTTATGTCGGTGCGAACGATATCCCAAGAGTCAAGAACGGTCGCGGCATGGTGTTAATCAGCACCAGTAAAGGCGTGTTACCTGGCCATACGGCCGTCAAACAACGCCTGGGCGGTGAATTATTATTAAAGGTTTATTAAAGATAAAGTAAGGAAAATATTATGAGTCGAATCGGAAAACTACCTATTGACTTACCGGCCGGTGTGACAATCACGGTTGACTCGGATGTTGTTACGGTCAAAGGTTCGAAAGGCCAATTGACAGTACCTCACCTGAGCGACGTGACGGTATCACAGGAAGGTAATCAAATAATCGTAACCCGCAAGGACGACGAAAGGATTGCCAAAGCCCAGCACGGTTTGCAAAGGGCGCTTTTGAACAATGCCGTAATAGGTGTTACTAAAGGCTACGAGAAAAAACTGGAAATCAACGGCGTCGGTTTCCGCGTAAGCGGCGGCGGACAGGCAATTGAAATGCTTTTAGGCTTTTCTCACCCGGTAAAATATAAGGCCAAGGACGGCATTACGCTTGCAGTCGACAAAATGACGATTACTGTCAGCGGTATCGACAAGCAAGCTGTCGGACAAGCTGCCGCCGAGATCCGCGCGCTTAAAAAGCCAGAACCATATAAGGGCAAAGGCATCAAGTATGCCGATGAAGTATTACGCCGCAAGGCTGGAAAGGCAGGTAAATAACATGAGTAATCTTGTTAAAAAGACCTTGAACAAGGCTCTTAGGAAAAATCGTGTTCGTGCAAAAGTTTCTGGAACTGCCGTCAGGCCGCGTCTAAGCGTATCTATCAGCAACAAACACGTCAGTGCACAAATTATTGATGATACTAAAAACCATACGCTTGTATCGAGCACTACCGTCGGAACCAAACAGACCGGCACGATTTCCGAGCAAGCTGCGTTTGTCGGTACTGATATAGCCAAAAAAGCAAAAAAAGCCAATATTAAATCAGTCGTATTCGACCGTAACGGCCGTTTATACGCTGGCAGATTAAGCGCGCTAGCTGAAGCTGCACGCAAGGAAGGTTTGGAGTTCTAATATGGCCGAAGAAAATATGAAAACAACTGCTGAATCGCGCGGTCCGCGCATGGGCGCCAGGCGCCGCGAACAGGCCCCGGCCGAGCCGAAACAATTCGAGGAAGTCGTCATCAATGTTGACCGCGTAGCCCGCGTCGTCAAAGGCGGCCGCCGTTTTCGTTTCAAAGCTTTGGTTGCCGTAGGTGATGGCAAAAATAAAGTCGGCGTCGGCGTTGCCAAAGGCGCGGACGTTCAAGCTGCTATCTCAAAGGCTACCGACGTAGCGAAAAAGCACCTGATCGTTGTGCCTATCGTAAAAGGTACGATTCCTCATGACACGGAAGTGCGCTTTTCCGGTGCGCAAGTACTGCTAAAACCAGCCGCTCCCGGTACCGGTATTATTGCCGGCGGTGTCGTCAGATCGATTATCGGCCTGACGGGCGTGAATGATTTACTGTCTAAATCACTTGGATCGACTAATAAAGTAAATATCGCATACGCTACGATCGAAGCTCTAAAAGGCGTGGTCCCAAAAAGTCAGTGGTTGAACGCCAGCTCTAAAAAACCGGCTGAAAAGAATGCCTCCAAAGAGGAGAAATAACAATGACTAAGTATAACGAACTTGAAATCAAGGCCAATAAAAATATCAAGCGTGTCGGTCGCGGCATCGCTGCCGGTCAGGGAAAGACTGCCGGCCGTGGTACGAAAGGCCAAAAGGCTCGTACTGGCAAAAAACTAAGGGCAACTTTCATGGGCGGTTCCGGTTCTTTAATGACCCGTGTCCCAAAAGCCCGCGGTTTCAAATCGATCAAGACGCCTGCTCAGGTCGTCTATGTCGATCATCTGAATGCCTTCAAGGGCAAAACAGCCGATAATTTCTCTCTGTTTGAAGCAGGTTATATCGCATCGCCTTATCACGCCGTCAAGGTTATCATGCGCGGCGAATTGACCGAGGCTGTCACATTGCGTGTTGCCGCTGCCAGCAAAAGCGTCCAGGCGGCCGTCGTAAGTGCCGGTGGAACTTTTGAGAAAACTGCTGTACCATTGAAAAAGACTACCAAGTCAACCGAAAATTCCGAAAAATAGTAGCGCATTAAATTCCAAGGGGCGCCGTTTTGCTAATCAGTCAGAACGTGACGAAATAGAAAAGAGGGTATTGTACGATGAATTGGAAAACAATCTTTAAGTCATTAAAAAACCGCGACATGTTAAAGCGGATTTTGATGCTACTCGGGATCATTGTCGTCTATCGATTTTTGGCGCATATTCCTGTGCCTTTGGCCGAACCTGCCCAACTTAAGGAAGTTGTTTCAAGTATCGTCAACAGTTCGAATTTTGGCGGATTCTTGAACCTGCTTTCGGGTGGAGCGCTTACAAGTTTTTCGATAGTTCTGGTCGGCATGAGTCCCTTTATTACGTCATCGATTATTACTCAGCTTTTAACCAAAGCTATTCCGAAATTAGAGGAACTTCATAAGGACGGCGAATCTGGCCGTCGTAAAATCAACCAGTGGACACGAATAATCAGCGTACCGCTTGCGATAATCCAGTCGATTGCCTTTATATACATTTTACGCCAAACCGTGCTGGCAGCTAACTCAGGCGGGATTTCCGATTCTTCACTTTTCGGTTGGATAGTTGCAGTTACGGCTATGAGCGCAGGCTCGATAATGTTGATGTGGCTGGGCGAGTTGATTACTGAACAGGGTATAGGCAACGGCATCAGTTTGATAATTTTTGCCGGCATCATCAGCCAGCTGCCGCAAATGATGGGCAATATGGGCGAGTCGCTTTTCGACACCTCCAAAGGTTCGTTGGATGTGTTTGGGTGGTTTAACCTGCCGGTTAATCCTTCGTATTTTTGGGTGGCGCTATCAATTTCGCTCGTGTCTCTAGCGGTGTTGTATGTGCTCGTCAAAGTGAACGAGGCCCAAAGGGTTATTACAATCAATTACGCAAAACGCGTTCAGGGCAATAGTATTTATGGCGGCATCAAAAGCATTCTGCCGGTCAAATTAATCGCCGCAAACGTTATCCCGATTATTTTTGCCGTTGCCTTTTTGTCATTGCCGGCATTTGTCGGTCAAATACTAAAAGCGACTGGCAACGAGTCGTATCTAGGTTTGGCGAATAATTTGATACTTTGGTTCCAAGCACCAAGCCCGGGATCGTTTACGGG
>JAXDCN010000002.1:0-3434 GCA_034677945.1 Saccharimonadales bacterium (SeqCode) | reverse complement strand
TATGAGTTGCGGCAATTTAGGCATTACGAACTTCGAATGGGCCAGGTTGGGTTACGGCGCTATCACGCTCTTGCCGGCGCTCGGCATCCATATGCTGACGGCGATTTCCGGCAAAAAAATGCCTGGTTTAGTCTCGGCGGCATACGCCAGCTGTGCCGTTTTCCTTGGGTTTTATCTGTTCGCGGTAGATTCCGTCAGCCTGAAAACCTGCTATGCCAATTACGCCGTATTTAGCGCCTATAGATCGATATCTATACCGTTTGGCATGTACTACTATGGTTGGTTGCTTGTCGGCACCTACCTGGCCTGGCTTTGGGCCAAAGAACAGCCAAGGCATAAAAAGGCCCTGCAATCGATGGCTATCGGATACCTGGTGTTTATCCTGCCTACCACGACAGTCAATATCATCGATCCGACAACGCTAAAGGGTATCCCTTCAATTATGTGCGGATTCGCAGTGCTTTTTGCCGTTATCTTGGTTGCCAGAGTTCTGCCAAACTGTTTGGTTGATGCGCGCCAGATGGCCGAGAATTTCGTCGCCACTATCCGAGCTAGGATATAATCTTGCGATTATGAAGTCTATGAAAATATTGTGTTTCGGAGACAGCATTACAAGCGGCTATGACGACGACGTAAAGGGCGGCTGGGTCAACCGCTTGAAGGCAATGTTCGGTAAAAAATATGAGTTCGTTAATTTTGGCGTTCCAGGTTACTCCAGCAGCGATTTACTGAACCGAATCGAGGAAGAATTAGAACATTACACCAACGGCACCACTATCATTATTGCCATCGGCGTCAATGATTCTCGGATTGACAGCGGCCAAAACGTTGCTGAAATAAAAGATTACGTAAAAAACTTGGACAAAATTTTGAATCTGGCTAAAAAAGTTACCGACAAGATTATTTTTGTCGGCCTTGCCCCTTGTGAAGACTCGCTAACCAATCCGGTCGATTGGAGCGACACTATATACAAAAATTCCCGGATCAGTGAATTTGACGAAGCCCTGCGTAAATTCTGTGAAAAGAACGGCTCTGCCTACGTCAGAATCTTTGAGCCGTTCAAAGAGGCTGAGAGAGATTATTCGATGCTGCCCGACGGCATTCACCCGAACGAAACCGGCCATCAACTGATAGCCGACTTAATCAAACCTCAGCTACAAAAGTTAATCAAACGATAACCGGCTATTTATCGACGGTCTGGTATATGACGACGCCGGTATTGTTGTAGACGGGCTTGAAAATCTTGGGGACTATCCAGTTGGGACTTTCGGTATAGTTCGCCTGTTCGAGTTCACCGAAATAAATATAATCGATTTGATACTTTGTAATAATCGTCCTAGCCACTGTTTCATCCGGCGTCTTAAATAACGTATCGATTTCATTTTTAATACTAGTCAGCTCGTCTGGGTTATTACGCCAACCCCATTCATGGCCCAGCCAACCAAGCGGCGTTACGTTTCCGGTAAAGGCGCTTATACGTGAATCATCGGTGTAACTATTGCCCGGCATCTCGGCTATGACCTTCTGCCCGGTAATGTTATTATTCAGCCACTTTACTGCCTGATTGTCGTACGGATGCGACCTTTCCAGATAATGTGTACCGTCCAGCCCCATCTTTACGCTAAAGAAATTCGCGGATTGAAATATTATATTCGGTACGAAGTAAGCGCTCAAAATCAGCAGCGAGCCCGAGACGAAAAAGAATAATATTTTTGCCCTTCCTTTTATGTTCCAGAAATAATAACCGATATACCCAGCTACGATCGCAAACAGCAGCATAAGCTGGTAGTAAAATTTGAAAACGGTATTACACCTTTGCCAATCAATGCCGTAAATATCCTTCAGGTAAACAAACTCGCAAAATACGATAATACTTAAACAAATCATGATTAGGATATTCACGAACTGTTTTATACCAAGGCCTTTTTCCCGCCTTTTGTCGTCGATAAATACGATAAGCCACAAAGGCAGCAGCAAGCCGACGAACGCGGCTACCTGACTGATCCAAAACAAAGCCAGGCCGATTAGAGCCGAAGTAATAATTGCTATCTGTTTATACCCGCTCTTCGATTTAATAAAATTGTATATCAAATAAAATGCGATTACGAAAATCTGGAACGAAAACAGAATCAAAAAATCACTCAGTAGGGACTTGGGCGCAGTTACTAATCGAAAACCTTCCGAAGCCGGGTGGAAAAACAGATAAAACGGCAGCATTACAAGCACGCTCGCCGCACCGACAATCAGACCGTCCTTGATGACCTGGATATGATCACGCTTTCTAAAATAGTTTTTATAAATCGTTAGCAGCGCGAATACGAATCCGTATATGATGTAGTCCCAACTATTAGTTATGAACATCAAACCCAGTATGAAACCGATGAATAGCTTAAGAGGAAGACGGTTATCGTCGTTTTTAAAGAAAATCAAGAAAGATATCAGTATCAGGATGACGAACGGCAAGTCCAGATAATGCGCATGGAGGTCGCCCAGCAAAAAACTATACAACGGGAATTCATTTATGGTACCTGGGATAATTCTGGTGCCCTGCCACCAGAAAGTGGCTGTCTTTGTCATCGAAAAAATCAAATAGCTGACGTTACAGATGCCGGCGACGGCAAAAACCGATAAAAATGCCCAAAAATACTTTTTTGTCAGATTATATCCAACCGAAAACAGCTCGACCATAAACAATGCATAAACCGTAGCTTGCATCAGATTGTACGAAATTGCCGATTGGATTCCGGTAATTTTTGCCAAGATAGCCGCAACCAAGTGTCCAAAATAATAGTAATTGACGGCGTGACCGGAATACCATGGGTCCTGCGGCGGGAAATAACTTGATTTTAATAAGGTGTTCAAAAAAGCGAAATCCATGAATTTCTCGATGTCGCTTATCTCGGACCGATAAAGTTTGTAGGCTATCAATACTGCAAAGACAGCCAGAAACAGCAGCTCATAAAAAACCGCCGTTTTTATGATTTTTCGATTTATGACAACTTTCTTGGTATACAAAATGTATACGGACAGAGCGGACATGATGAATATAGCGACGATTATCGATGGGACACCGAATGGCAATATTCGCAGGCTGCCGAATATCCAAACAAGATACGAGGTGATCGCTAAGCCGATAATACGGCTAAAGGGATAGGCGTAATCGGTCAAGCTCTTGAATAAATATAAACATATCGGTAAAGCCAGCAGGCCGATGAGAAATAATGCCAAATACCAAACAGCAACAAACATAAATAAATTGTATCATTGTATCCTTAATCGATAATTTTTAGAATCTAAGCCAAAGTTTTAGACTCGCCTCTTGCGGCTATGCTATAATAAACACGTTCCGGCGAGGAAAAGCACCCAAGTGGCTACCCGAGCGAAGCGAGAAGAATCGTAATGGATGGAAACCATCCCCGAACTATCGCAGAACG
>JAXDCN010000001.1:0-17964 GCA_034677945.1 Saccharimonadales bacterium (SeqCode) | reverse complement strand
GCTTTTTGACCGTATCAAAGAAAGCTTAGTCTAATTTTGGACTTGCACCATAAGCGAGTTTGGTGATATAGTAATCTTCAAACAAACAGGTGCCAGAAATGCCCTCCTAGCGAGGGCATTTTTTGTTGGGCGCAATTTGCCATGTGATTGACCAACCTTAATACTTATGTTATAATACGCGCATGAGTTACAAAGATTCAGATTTAGGCGATTTTTGGCACATTCCCGAAGACGACAAGCGGTTTCATAACCCTGAATTTGTTAGGGATTTTATCAACTCCGAGGACTCTCGGGCTTTTTCTATGTCAGAGGCTCCGTCCGGGCTCGAAAATATAGTCACCGAAAAGCAAGTTGAAGATAGTGAAACTGCCGCCGGAGGGACTATTCCTGACGGTCCTTCCGTCGATTTGGGTGAAAGAGCAATCCATCTGTCAAACTCGCTTGACGGCTTTCTAAAGGCCAACAAGCTGCAATCTTTTAACGCCGCCTCTTCTTATAACCAAAAAATTTCTGACAGATACAGTTCTAGGGAAGTTTCTAGAATTATTAACAGTGAAGGCGAAGCCAGAATAAGGGCTGATGAAGAATTTAAAAAAGCTTTTGGCAGCGAAGCCTTGATTGCCGCCGGCTACGATCCGGAACACATCGCCCGCGAAGCCGAATCCGAAAAAACCGCTTTTCTTAATACTTACGTCGGCCCTCGCAACGAAAACAGACGCAAGAAATTACGAAAAAGGCTAGACGAATACAAAAAAGAAGCCAAATAATACAACCCGTCACTACGGGTTATTATATTTTTACGGATAACCATAAATTTAGGGAAATTATGTTTTTATTTTTTGGCTGAAATCACAATACTTTCTTTTGAATAAAGTCATCCCGAGCCTCTGGCGTCTGCCAGTATGGCACATCGTAATGTTCTACTCTTACGTCCAAGCCTAATCCCTTGTTGAACGCCAGTGCGGGCAATAGGTGATTTAACACTTGTTCGGCCGTGGCGCGGAAAACACGGCCGCGATTACTAACCTTTATCCAGCCGTCCTTGTCACGATAATAGCGCTCAGTAATATTCTTACCTTTGAATCTGATGCAGTAGGTATCGTTGGTTTTCTTCATGTCATATATTCTATCTAAGATAGAACCCAAAGCAAATGTTATTAAATGGTAGAATAAAGGTTATGAAAGAAAAAGTACTAAAAGGCTCATGGGTAATTGATGCTTCCGTAGAAGATGTTTATAAAATTATTTCGGACTTCGAAAAAGCGCCAGAATATTTTCCTATAGTGGCAAAGGGGATGAAAGTCGTCAGCAGGGACGGTAATAATCTACGGATAGAAGCAACTACGAATACTTTTGGAATTAATTTTAAAGTGGATATGAAAACCACGCTTTTGCCCAATGAAGGCTTTAAATCGATAAACGAATCGGCTCTTGCGATAGAAGACGAACAATTCATCATCAAGCCGGTCGCCGGAGGGACGCGTATCGAGTATTTGAACAAAGTAACGATCAAAAACAACATTCTTCGTATGTTTTCGCGTTTGATTATCGGCAAAGGCGCCCTTAAATTTTGGGAATTCGCTTATATCAACAGGTTAAAGAAAATTCTTAAAAACAAGAAGTAACAAAAAAACGGCTCGAGCCGTCTAAATTGCTTTTATTGATTTAGTGCCGCAAAGCTGTCGAACCATTACCTAATATTGACATTTTGTAACAATTATGTTAATATCAGGTTGTTATGGAGAGACAAGAGTACACTAAGAAGGTCAATAACAAAGAGCTGCCACCAGAAAATGACATGATGCTCATTGAAAAGTTAGTTGGCATCACTTATACTTTGAGCTCGCCGGAGTTTATGGCTCGTAGCGCCTTGAACGGTTTAGGTATTTTAAGGCCAGAAGATATGACTAGTAGCCAAGAATATCCTTCGTATGAACAAGAGCCTCGCAACCAGAATAATACGCCAAATCCGGAAGATATAGACAACGATGAAGCGTATTCGCAGTCGTTATCGGAGCGTGCAGCTACAGTTATCCGTGTACTTGATGATGCTCGGGCAAAAATAGAAAATGATGCTGATGCTAACGAATGGCATGAGATAAAACGAGTTGCCACGGATGTACAACAAATTGATGATGTCTATAAAAAAGTCGATGTGGTGATCGAGCTCGAGAACGCAGCGTACGCTTTTGTCCAGCGTCCTGAAATCAACCAAAACGCTAAGTATACTAGCGTCGACCCACAAGCCGCGTAGTACGAAATCATTGAAACCTAAAATAACCTACAAGAAGTAGGTTATTTTATAAATATATCTGGTGGGGGCGGTTGGAATCGAACCAACTACCAAGTGGTTATGCTTCTTACTATTGCTTTCGCAACTTCTTTCGAATTTGTAAGCTGGACTATCCCTTCGTCCGCTGAAAACGGATGTCTGCCGTCTAGTCTCTACACCTTTCCCGCCGAAGCGGGACTTGGCTCGGGATTGTCATGCCTATACAGGTTTAGATTTCCCCGAATTTGACAGATTATCACTTGAAAATTACTTCTCAAGTAGCCCTGTAAACTCATTCATGCCATGCCGAATGGCGTGGTTTAGAATGAACTTCTTAAGCCGCCTGCTCTGACCGATGAGCTACGCCCCCGCGTCTCTAAGACATTTGCTATTATAGCCTATTTCTATCTGTTGGGCTATAATAAAAATGCGACCATGAAAAAAATAAACATCCGGCATATCATTTATTTGCTGCAAACTAAGTATTTTACGATGAACAATGCGGTTATCGCGATTGCCTTTATGATTTGTTGCGGATGGGTATGGGGATCATTGGGTGTCATGCAACGCAACTATACGCTGCAAAAAGAATTGGACGATAAATCGCGTCAGCTGATCGTCGCCCAGCTGGACACCGAAAATGCCAAATTGGAACAGCGTTATTATAAAACCGCCGAATACCAGGAGCTGGCGGTCCGCGAACGACTGGGATTAGTAACGCCAGGTGAAAGCGTACTGATTTTGCCATCAAATTCAGACGCCGCCATAAATGCCGATAAAACCGCGTCACAAGCATCCGCGGTCGCAGCAGCGCCAACCAGCAATTTCGAGCAATGGATGAACTTTTTGTTCGGCGGCAACAGCAAGAGTATCTCTAAATAAGAAAATATTACACTTTTGGCCCGGCCGGGCGAATAGTGTAATGCTTGCAAAAGATATGTATATCTGTTAAAATTCAATATGTGCCGCGGGGTGGAGCAGTGGTTAGCTCGGATGGCTCATAACCATCAGGTCGCAGGTTCGAATCCTGCCCCCGCAACCAAGAAAAAACAACTATCTCTATGATAGTTGTTTTTTCTTGGACTGGGGCCAGGCGTTCGAACCTGCGACTTTTTGCGCAGCAAAAATAGTCGCTGGTTCGGCGTAGTGCAGCGAAATAAAAATGTATTTACATATTTTTATGAGCAAACGAAGGAGCGAAATCCGCTGGAAAGCGGATGAAGCGATATCCTGCCCCCGCCCAACACCTAATTAATAAATATCCAAGAAATTACCCCGGGAGTAATCCCGGGGCTTTGCGGTGTTTTTGAACGGTTTTTAGAAATAACTATATTCTTTTAACGTCGTTATGATCGCCTGCGCAATCGGTTCGATATTTTTGGGGTAGTACCGGACATCTTTTTGATTGTCGCTTCTAGGCAGTCCGCCGGCAAGTTCGTGGGCTTTTCGAAGAGCAGAGTACCCGAATATGGTTTCCTCTCCGCTGGTCAAAAGCCCAGATGGCTGTATGCACAGCATTGAATAACGAAATCCCGGGTAGCCCAACACACTAACTCTGTACCTGAATTCAGACAGATAGTCTTTGATATTATCCGCAATATCATCGGCCGGAACAGCCAAAATGTCGGATACGATACGGTGAGGAAACCGATGTCGGTCCTTCAATTTACCGACTGACATAAACCATTTGTGCCCATCGATACTTACTATCGAAAAGCTGTCGTAATAATGGTACGAATCATAGCCGTGACATACAGGGCTTGGCAATACGATTTGTTTATGTTCGTCAGAACAAAATTCGGTCTCGATACGCGTCAGCACTTCCTTTAGAAATCTGCTGCCCGACAGGCTGGTTCTCATCCGATCGTAATTTTTACCGTTCTTCCTCTTGGTCAAAGTCACCACTCCCTTCGTTTTTTGAGGACGGATTCATTCTAGCATGGGTAACGTTTGATAAAAAGCATCAGCAGTTAGCCATAAAAATAACCGCTTGGTAGCGGTTATTTTTTATCAAATCAAATCATGGATAGCGAGGAACCTATCCGGGGAGGCGTTTTATGCCTCAACTTGGATAGATTCCTCTAAGAGTTCTCGTCGCCTGCTTGACTCACCAGGTTAATATGTTGTGCCTATATGTGCCCAAAGGCGCTTTAGCATGGACAAATGCTATGCAGTCCTAACATAAGCGGTGGTAAGGCTAACTACATGTTCGACAGCTCGGGGATGTTTATAACCCCAACCTATTGCCTGCACATAATGTTTGGTGGCAATCTTGACCAGCCTCTTGCATAACCCTGAATCGGGATTCTCATTGATAGCCGTAGCTATCTGGTCGGTAAGCTCTTGTTTCGTTTCTTTTGAAACTTTTGCCAATACAACCCCTCCTTTAATTTCGCAGGCGACGAGTGTAACGTTTGTTACTTCTACCGCCCTAAGCTCGAGGCAGTAGGCGGGACTGAAAAATATTTTCAACCCGGCCTACCGCCTGTTGAACGGTAAATTTCAATAACCTCGACTTGTTAAAAATCGAATAATACACGTAGGCGTTATTCTACGAAACTATTATCTAAAAGGTTAGTCCACAAAAGGGGATGTGTCAATATGATTAGTAAATGTTTAATTTTTTCTGTATACTCATTCGTGATGATCGATTTGAATATAAATTTTCATCACGATGAATACGGTGACGATAAATTGAATGCCAGTATACGTTTAATTCTTGGTAAAAATGAGCTAATGTCTATGGCTTCGGTCAAGAACGAAAAGAGCTGGATTAATACCGCTTATTATTGCTTTGATGAGCGTTTGAACTTCTATTTTCTTTCAGACCCTTCAACCGAGCACGTTAAAAATATTAAAGAGAACGACTCGGTTGCATTGTCTATTTTTGATTCAAGCCAAAAATGGGACGATAACAAAAAAGGCTTGCAGATTTTTGGACGATGTCATAAAGCGAAATTGAACGAATTGCCATTAGCTATCAAATTATATTCCGACAGATTTGCTTCTTTCGGCCAATTAATCAAAAACCCCGGAGATTTTGCAAGGAATGTATTAACTTCGCGTTTTTACGTAATTTATACGGATTCATTAAAATTATTTGACGAAACTAATTTCGGTGAAGAAGAATCCATCGAGTTAGTGCCAAAACCATAGACAATAAATCGTTTATTGATTATCTACAATATTATGATAGAATGTCAATGGGGTGTGGTAGTACCTACTTCATCTACTAAATAAAGGTTGGTGATATGAATGTTTTTGCAGATCGTAAAGACCCCCGAAGGGGATGCTCCTGAAATTTATCGCGAAGCATGGCGTGGCTTGATCTTCAGTGTTGATCCAAGTGATGTCTTTGAGGCGAATCAAGGTACTGAGTATTCGATTCATTGTGAGCCGATACCTCCCCGCAAGCACTTTGTAGTAGGTTCAAGAACAGCCCTTATATTACTGGGTCTAAACAGCCTCGAGGCTGTGGGGTTCTTTGTAGGCAGTTGGCCAGAAAACATGTATTACAAACAAATAAGTTTCGGTTGGGATGAGGTAGTCGAACTTCCTAATAATCATGAGACGTTAGCTCAATATAGGCTACAGTTCCTCCAGGTTGCCAAAAGAGGCATCTGCGACGACGATTAATGGGACTTTGCCCCCGCAATTACTGGGTTTACCAGTCTTACGGGGGCTTTTTCTTTTTAATTGTCAGCTGAGCTTGCCGGCAGCGACGCGGACAGCTTCGCTCCAAGTCAGGAAGGCGTGCGGTGTTTTGGCGACATCATCGGCAGTCAGACCGTATTTTATCGCAAGCGCCAGTTCGTGAATGATTTCGCCGGCGTGCGGCGCGACGATTGATGCGCCTAAGATGACACCTTTTTTATCGGTAATGATTTTGACGAATCCGTCGCGGAAGTCCGACGTATTACTGCGGGCAATAATATTCAATGGCGCGATTGACTTATTAATTGATAAATCTCGCTTCAAACAATCGTCTTCCGATAGGCCGACAGTCGCGATTTCCGGTTGTACGAATACGACTTCGGGCGTGGCGGTGTAGTCCGGGCTGGTTTTGTCCCTGCGAAGAATGTTGTTTGCCGCGACATGACTTTCCAGCAGGGCGGTATGCGTGTGGCTGCCGCGTCCTAGTACCTCGCCGGCCGCATAAATATGTTTAACGCTGGTTTGCAAATAATCATTTACTTCAATACCTTTGGCGGTGTATTTTACACCGGCGTTTTCAAGTCCTAAATCAACCGACGGCATGCGGCCAGCAGCGACAAGCACCTCGTCGACGCGGATTGATTTTTCGACGCCGCCGCGGGATACGGTGACTCGTTTAGCCAAACCGTCTCTTTCTACCGATACGACACGGGAATGGGTCAGGGCGGTGACGCCTTTTTGCTCGCTTAGAATCCGTTCTATCAATTCGCCGACTTCGCTGTCATGATGAGGCAGCAGGCGGCCGGCTTTTTCGGCGATGTATACCTTGGTTCCAAATACTGCCATCAGTTGGGCGATTTCGACGCCCATGTAGTCACCACCGATAATAAGCAGGCTCTTGGGTGGACGGATAGCTTCTAGAATCGTACGCGGCGTCAGGTAATTAATCGTGTCCAAACCCGGTATGTCAGGTTTGACCCAACTTGAACCGGTCGCAATCAAAAAATTGCTGGCTGACAGATGGCGTCGGTTGACGCTTATCTCGTTTGGCGACAAAAAGTGAGCCGAACCGCTAATGGCGGTAATGCCATGGCCTTCATAATATCGGCGGTTGCCGCCGGCGCCGGTGCGTTTGACGGCGAGTTCTTTCCAGGTGCGAATCGATGGGTAATTATAGCCTAGCGTCGAAGAGCGCAGACCGAATTTGGATCCGTGTCGGGCTTCGTCGTATAAATTTGCCGCATGTAACAAAGCCTTGGTCGGTATATCGCCCCAGTTTGGCGAGTCGCCGCCGAAGGTGTCGGATTCAATTATGGCCACCCTTTTGCCTTCGCGAGCGGCAATCGTCGCGGCTACGCTGCCACCGGCGCCGCTGCCGATGACGATAAGGTCGTAATCGAATATGTATTTTTTGGCCATGATTGTTCCTCGTTTAGATTAAATGGTAATCAAATGTTGTTCGTATAAATAGGCTGCTTCGGGATGAAATTTGTTCAGGTGGCGGGCGGCCACAATGCGGATATCATGGCTAGTTACTTCGGGGCGTTTTTCAAGCCAATCGATTACGGCGTCACAGACGTATTTTGCGATATCTTCGGCTTGGCCTTCGGGCGTGCGGACGCTTAAACAGGCTGCTACTATACTGGCGTGAAGCTTTTCGCGCATGAACTGTTCGCTTGGACGTTTGCCGCCGCGTTTGATGATATCTACGGCAAGTTTCATATGCCCGAACCGCCTAAAATTTGACTGACATAGACAAAAAAGGCTAGTACGATAAGGCCAGCTCCGCCGGCAAATTGCAAAAACAGTTTATTCTTTTCCCGCCATTTTTGAATCCTGCCCAGGGTATGGCCGCTGCCAATCAAAACCCATATAACTATCAGCGATAACAGAGAAACGACAGTATAAATGCCAACCCCGGCTAATTGCCAAATCGGCGGCAGTTGAATAAGTGCCAGGGCAGCCATGACTAGCGGCGCGATAATAAACAGGATTTCGCCGATTACGCTGCTAAGACCCAGACCAAAAGCTTCGGCGCTTTGTTTGGTCGATTTGGTGCGTTCGGTCAGATATCTGGCGATGTCTCTGGGTATCCAAAGCATGGTGCCTTTTTCATGTCGGTAGTAAAATAGCCAGACCGATACGCCGACGCCGACCGAAAGGCCGCAGGATATAGCCCATACGATCGCAGGCGTTGTTGATCCGAAAATGTCTACCAGCACCAATGAAGTGTAAGACAGCAATAATATTGTCATGATGCCGGCTCCGACTACGAAGTTCGATGTCAGGCACATTAATTTCGCATGTGACTTTTTGGCGCCGATGACATGTCCGCTCAGCAGCATCAGTACGCTGACGCTAAGTTGGAAACTAGCATGTATTAGTGCCGCCAGGGTGATTATTGCGAGGGAGCTGGGAATGTCCATTTGTTTATTTTTTCGGTCTCCTCTCCCTAATTTATAGCATAACCACTACTTAAACGTCAAAAAAGTATAAGAATTTAATATAAAGGTATTGCAATTTTATCAAGTTTATGCTTAAATAAGACTATCAAACAATAAAAACAAAAAAAAGGAAAAAAGGACATGGACATAGATACAGGTATTGAGCTAGTAACAAAGAGCGATCTGTTGGAACTGGCATCGTGGGACAAACCGCGCAGTACCGAACAACTACTTGGCTTTATCGCCCGCCGCGAAGCCGCAATTGCCGATTTTACCGATGTTGAAGAATAAGTTTTGCCGAGCGATATGACAACCGCGTAAAGTATGCGCGGTTGTTTAGTTACAAGCATGTCTATACAATAAGGACGTCATGGATTTAGTTGAAGAATATTCCAAAAAAATAAAACAAGATGCCGACGAGCTGTTGCAGACGACCGGTCTGGTCAACAGCCTGAAGGAATTTGGTGAGGTTGTCATTGGCGGCAGTTACAAATACGATTTGATGTGGGACCCCGATATCGATATGGTGGTTATCTGTGATGATCCGCGAACGAAATCGGTCGAGGCGCTTCATAAAATGGTCGATTTACGGTTATTTCAAAAATACGAGTACGGCGATTTTGCCAAGTTCAAACGTCAGGATCGTCCTGAATCATACATCGTCAACCTTATTTTGCCGTTCTGCGGTCAAAAGTGGGAGATTGAGGTCTGGTTCATGGAAGAATACCCGCCGGAACAGATAGGTATGGACGAACTGATGAAGTATAAACTGAATGATAAAAACCGAAAAACAATCTTGCAGATGAAAAAGTCGCGGGCAGAAAGTGGATATAGTAAACACGACTCAGGCAGCATCGACATCTACCGGCGCGTCCTCAATCACCAGTAATTATTTACGGACGACAATTTTGTAAGCTTTTTTACGGACGACATCGAGCGGAGTGTGTTCGTAATTGCCTTGCAGTTCATCATCCTTCAAATTCGGATAAGTGTTGGCTTGCCTGTAAATAGGTAAAAGATAATCAACTCCGGCTATGATCAGCGGCAAGCCGTCTTTTTTCATGATTTTGTTCATTTTGCCGTCGATGTTATGGAAGAATTTTGCGAGCATGTCTTTGTCGACCTGGGTCTCGTTATATTGGCCGTGGGCTTTCTCTGAGCCTTTGCCGGTACTTGCGGGTGCTACGGAGTGAGTCTGATATTCGCGGGGGTATTCGTCAATTTTCAAATCGTCTTTCATGGAACCGTATTTTTCGACCGGTTCGATATTGTAGCGGTCGCCTTTCAGTAGCTTGGCACCGTTGTGGCTGATTATCAGGACGAAGTATGAAGGACTT
This sequence comes from Saccharimonadales bacterium (SeqCode), assembly GCA_034677945.1. Classification (GTDB taxonomy): domain Bacteria; phylum Patescibacteriota; class Saccharimonadia; order Saccharimonadales; family Saccharimonadaceae; genus UBA1547. The sequence goes on along the minus strand of JAXDCN010000001.1, from coordinate 8,257 downwards.
TTGGATAATAATTCTACGATTGGCTGGATGGCAAAACCTTTACCGATAACCAACGAAGGGCTGATTCCTTTCGGCGGCAGGTGATAATAGCGGAAAAAGTCGTGGCCTATGAATACGGCCAAACTGTGTTTGTAGTTCATGCGGAACTCTTCACCGTCAAGCATTTTTATAGCCGGCGACAACAACTCGTCAATTTTCCGTTCATTCATTTTTTTGGCTGCTAGTTGTTGACGAGCTTCTTTCAGAAAGTTTTTCAGTTGTGTCCGATTGGGATTATCAGATGAATTGGGGGCAATATACGGCGCATAAATACTGATGCAATCAGGCTCCTTACAGGCCTTTAAAGTTTTGATTTCAGAGTTGGTAGGTAGTTGTATCATGATTACGCGAACCTCCTTTGTACTTACCATTATACCTCTTTAGGCGGCGGTATTCTATGGGACGTATCTTTAAATTCGCGGTTTACACTTTAGCCTTTGTGTGTTAAAGTATTTTGTAATATGAACAAACGAACCATGAAAGTTAACTTCTATTGGTTTACCGGCACCCGTTGTGACGGTTTGTTCTGTGTCTTGCAATAATCAAAGAGATTGAAAAATATAAACCAGACCGTCACCAGGACGGTATTTTTTATCTTTAAAGGAAACAAGGAAAGGACTATGGAAAAAGTAAAAGTTGAAACACCAGACATGACGATAGGCGAATTGTCCGACACGATTGAATCAAATACCCTGATCGTCAGGCGAAGCACGCACGTAGGCAACCAACCGCCCAATGAGTTGGCGATCATGGCGGGCCTGCCGCCTGGCGTCGAAGTCTTGATGGTCGATACCATACAGGGCAACGATAATTATTCGTCGCCTCATAGAATACTCAGGAAAACGGGCAACATTTCGCTTGCCAGCAATAAAAAGGCCAGTGGTAGGGTAGTCGCATATTGTGAAGCCGTCAATCCGTACAATGGTGAACAGGAAACTTTGGACGAAATTCATAACGGCACATTGGACCGTCTGGATCTGAAAAACAGACCGATTGCCATGATGAAATACTTCAAACAGTACCCTGACGCGCTGGGCGCAATGATTGCGGCGTGCATGGAAATGGACGAATTGAACCGAATGATCCGCGAGGACGGTAAAATCGTTGCGTTTGACCACAGCCAAAGTATCGACGATATTTACCTGGGCGGGAAAACGACCGGCGTGATGATACCGTTAAATGGCATGATGGCTTTTGATATGTTATTGTCACAAGAGAAAGGCAGCGACAAGACGATACATCTGGGCGGGCCTAATATGGTCGAATATGTCCGGGATGAAAATCGAATGAAAACCGTATCAAAATTGTTTGAACGCGCCTGTATATTGATGGGCGAAACGCCGCGCAAACACATTTATAGCGTGGTTGATTCGCGAGGCTTGGCTGTAATCGAAGAAATGTCCCAACACGAACTGCTGGAAACCGGCACCGTTATCGACTTGCGGCCGTATCACTCTAAATCGACAGGCCTAGAGACATGAAAAAAGATTTGGTTGAACAATCAAAAATATCCTTTGTTAGACAAGCGGCTAAAATTCCGCGGTTTGAAAACGACGAAAGACTAGTCGGTCAAACAGAACTTGAATCTATGGGTTTTCGTTGCCAGCCGTTTTGGGATATCGCCGATGACATCGAAGGCGAATGTTACCGGGAATATATTGAAAATCATCCTGATTTTTCGTTGTCAGTCCGGGAAAGCGTCGCTAAAAAACTGCTGGCCGCTCAGCAGAATTTGCCACAGTCTTGGTCAATAATCATTAAAGCCGGTTACCGTCCGCTCGAAGTCCAGCAAAGGTTATTGGAAGCATTGATAGCAATCAGCAGGTCGTCTCATCCTGATTGGAATGAAAATCAGCATCTGCGATATGCGCGCAAATATGTCGCCGACCCGGCTATTTCGTGCCCGCCTCACGTTACCGGAGGCGCGGTTGATATCGATGTTTTTGATAAACTTTCCAAAGAATTAGTCGATATGGGCTGTCCGCCGAATACCGACGGCGATATCGCCAGCCTGCATAGTAATTTAGTGACTGCCAAACAGCGTAAAAACAGAGTGACATTGTTAAACGCGATGCTAGGTGCCGGCTTCGCGCCGCTTGAAAGCGAATGGTGGCATTATCAATACGGCGAGACCTACTGGGCCGCTTTTTACGGGCAGAAAAAGACTTTATATGATTTGGTTGGTTAAAATATTCTCGTAAACCTATTTGAATATTACTAGAATTTATTATATAATAAATATTTAGTTATGGAAAAGGAAAAACTGGTTGATCCCGTTGAGACGGAAAAACAGAAAATAAAGGACACGGTAAAGCTTCTTTTTGGCAGTTTCTCGTGCTATTTAGCGATGAACGAGACGGATTTCCCGAGAGTTTGTGTTGCGGCTTCCGCGCAACTGAAAATAGCAATAAAAAAAGTCAATAATATTGACGTTGATTTTTGCGAGGGTTCTTTGCATTTTAACGAGGATAATTCGACGTGCCCCAAACACGCTTGGTTAGAACATGGCAATCTGATTATCGATCCGACCGATTATCAATTCCACGTAATTGATTTGAATGGCTTACCACTTGAGCCCGAGAATTTTATCCCAACTGATGGCAGTCTTGAAGAATGTCAAACCGAAGACGAAATGCATCAAATTATGTTAAAGACATATCAGCAAAACAATCACAAGAGATATTTAGAAAATCCGAACGAAAAGGAAAAACGATTTTCAGAGCTTGTCGAAGAAATGAGATCCGGTTCGGCCGATTACGAATTAGTAGCGCAAGAATTACGAGAAAGTTACGGTTCGAAAATATTCTACGATAAGAACGACGACAGATACGAATACAAGGTAGAAAAGAAAAACAGGCTTTAGAAGTTCACGCTGCCAAGCTGCGTAATTATATGATTTTTGCCATACCGCTTTTGATTTGGCAGAGCCGTTTTTGATGTTATAATAACCGAACTATCGGTGCGCCCTTGTAAACGTTGGCTACTTGATAGCTCTTTAATAATCTATGAAACCAAAGAATAGAAGGCTTGGCCTTTTCATATATTTTTCGACGTCGATATTTATTATCAAAGGAGTGGTGATGATGGAAATATCTATTGGGAAATTGAAAGAATACTCCGATACCTATGGGTTACCGATGAAGGACATGTGTTACCATTTCATGGGACAAGTCATGGATGAAATTGCCGTGACAGAGGATTGCGCCTTGGTGGAACGTTGTTCGCATATCTGGAAACATACCAGATACGAGAACGATATAAATATGCGGCTTGCGTATTTGGTCGTCCAAAAGGCCGACAAAGAATTGTTCAAAAAGCATGGTGAGATATTTAAAAAACCCGAAATTCTTGAGGCTGCGAGAAGCGACATCGTGAACCTGATTGAATCCACCTTTGATCCAGCGTTAATTTTCGTGCTGTACGAATTACTGTACAAGACCGATTTATACCAAATGTGCAGGGATAGGCACGATAAATTAATGTACGCCAATTTACTTGATGACCAGGAAGCTACCCCCGGGAGCGTTATATTTTGTCGTTGTCTTATGCAAAAAGACAGCGAATACAGGGTCTCTGTAAATAACCTGCTTATTAGGTGCTTCGATAGTTTTTACTATTTAGAGAGGTGTATTTCTCACGATAAAGGGGAGCTCAGTAATGAAGATTTCGATGGGAGTTTGCTTATCAAGCGGCTACTTGAACTTTCCGATGCGCGTTACAAAATAGAGAGGATTTTTAAGCACACTGGTTATATTACTGACGACGATACTTCGTTACTTGAGCAAATAATCGATGCTTACAAAAACGCATGCAGGAAAGATACTGCAAGTTCATCCATACTTGAGAGTTTATTCAATATTGATGAAGAAGTATGCCCGTTCGAAAGTGCCCGCGACGAAATCAGAGCGCTCAAAAAAGCACGAGCCGTCGAAATTGTCGAAAATTTCTTGGCCACGCCGGAACTTGCCGATACGCTCAGTCGATATCACGGCATTTACTCTTGTTTATGCGTATTGATGGGAGAAAATGACGAACTGGTGCTTCGGCTTGTTGAGAGATTCAAAACTCTTTGCGATATAAAATCACGGCTAAAAGACCCGATCTTGAATAACGAAGTGATTACCGCACTGTCCAGTGCGAGAAAAGAACTTCAAGACCAGACAATCTTGCATCGCGCACAACGAAGTGCGAACAGAATTCTGGATGTGGAGTTCAAGACCGTAATAACCCCCGAGGATATGAGGGACTTTTTAAGGTTGGGGATATTTCAGTATGGTATGCCAAACGGCGAAGGGCCCGAGATAAATGTCAATCATAAAAATGCCCGCCTTGTCTGTGATTTTTTCGTTGACCATACCGCATTGGCTGTCGAAGCCGATGACGAAATACGACTGAAAGAAATAAGTAGTTGCATACCTAAAGAATTCGTTTTTTATAATGAATTGGAGTTAATGATTGGTGATCGGATGTACGATATCATAACGAAATTGTCGAAAGTAGAAGAGAAAAGGCAGAACGACATATATCGTAAGCGTGCGCTGCGGGCAAAAACGCCCGAACAGGCTGCGCGAATCGCGTCAGAATACCCTGGTCGGTCCGCCCAAAGGGCGGCTGCAAGAAGGATTGTCGAGCTGTTAAGCCAGCCTTAAAATTTTTGTTTCATGGATTAATTCATTACCGCAGTCTTAATGGCTGCGGTTTTTTGTTGTGTATATGAATAAATATTGAATAATTTAGACCCGATTGACAGTGAAGAATATTAATAGAGGGGGAATTGACAGCGAATAATTATGGGTATATACTCATAATGTAATAGTAGTCTAAAAAAGGAGGTGTAAAATGCCAAGATTAGATGGAACGGGTCCTGCTGGAAAAGGCCCTGGGAGCGGACGCGGACGGGGGGTCTGCGGCAGCGGATATTGTCCGGGATGCGGACGTATGTTTTTGAGGGGTATTGCTGAGCGTAAGTCGTTTTTGAAACAACCGATCGACCCCAAGGAAAAAAAGAAGCTTCTTGAAGAAGAACTTGATATGATGAAGGCGGAGCTTGAAGCTATAGAAAAAGACATAAAAGAAAATAAATAGTCTTTCAAGTGTTATAAAATAGAAAACATAGATGACAAGGCCAAGATTAAAGCGTTGTGTCGGGTTTGAACCGAGTGTCACATACTTCAAGCCGCAGGGAATACCGCTGCGCAATTTAAGGGTGGTGAATCTATCCCTTGAGGAATTGGAGGCCTTAAGGCTAAAGAACGTTGAAAGCCTTGATCAATCCGAATGCGCCAAGCTGATGCGGACAAGTCAGAGCACTTTTCAGCGTATACTTTCAAGTGCGTATAATAAAGTAAGTCAAGCCTTGGTAAACGGTGAAGCGATAAGAATAGAAAAAAACAAGGAGGTTATGGAATGAAGGTGTTGAAATTCGGTGCAGTTTGGTGTTCGGGCTGTTTGGTTATGAAACCAAGGTGGGCAGAAATCGAAGAGGAAAATCCGTGGTTAGAAACGGAATTTCATGATTACGACAACGATAAAGACTATGTGTCAAAATACAACATCGATGATAAATTGCCGGCTTTTGTTTTCCTCGATAAATCAGGTAAAGAATTCATGAGGCTTAGCGGCGAGATAGAAAAAGACAAGCTAGTCGAGATTATTACTGAAAATCGGGAAAAATGATGTCCAAAAAAATTAAACTACTAACGCTTTGTTTATTTTTACTGTTCTCATTTTCTTTCGGGTCGGTCGTCAAGGCCTCTGAACAACTTAATATATATCTGTTTTGGGGCGATGGTTGTCCGCACTGCGCTAAAGAAAAAACATTTTTATCCGAAGTGTTAACGAGATACCCGAATGTAAAGCTGAATCTTTACGAAATTTATCATAATCAAGCAAATGTGTATTTGATGCAAGCAGTCGCAGACAAGCTTGATATCGATGCCGGCGGTGTACCATTCTTGGTAATTGGCAACCAAGGGATTATCGGTTTTTCAGAAGGCTTTACCGAATCCGAGATTGAAAATAAAATTCAGCAATGTCTGGATTCGACGTGCCCAGACTTGGTAGCTTCGCAAATTGATAAAGATAAAATAACAGACTCGAAAAAACAGGTTGGAACAGAGCAAGGAAGTGGCAAAGAAGAAAAAATTATCAACCTGCCTTTTATTGGCAAAATTAATGCACTTGATTTTTCTTTACCCGTCCTGACGATAGTTATCGGTGCGCTTGATGGATTTAATCCTTGCGCGATGTGGGTGTTATTGTTCCTTATCAGTTTATTGCTTGGTTTCAAGGATAGGAAAAAAATGTGGTTGTTGGGTATAACTTTTATAGTCACTTCGGCTTTCATGTATTTTCTGTTCATGGCCGCTTGGTTGAATATTATATTATTCCTGGGCTTTATTATTTGGGTACGATTAGCGATAGGTTTGGTTGCTTTGGTTGGCGGAGGCTATCATATACGAAAGGGTATCGTTTCTAAAGACGGTGGGTGTGAGGTTACGGGTGATGAAAAGCGTCGAGCCGTATTTGAGAAATTAAGAGAAATAGCCAAAGACAAAAGTGTCTTTCTAGCGCTCGGTGGTATAATCTTGCTCGCCTTTGCGGTTAATCTAGTTGAGTTGGTTTGTTCGGCCGGCTTTCCGGCGGTATATACGCAGGTTTTGGCATTGAGCGATTTGCAGACCTGGCAGTATTACGGATACATCTTGCTTTATATTTTATTCTTTATGCTTGATGACATTATAGTGTTTGCTATTGCGATGGTTACCTTGAAATTGACTGGCATATCAACGAAATATACCAGATATTCCAATTTGATTGGCGGCGCTTTGATGATAATCATAGGGATTCTATTGATAATCAAGCCGGAATGGTTGATGTTCGGTTAGAAATAATAATAAAGGAAAGGGATTATATGGTAAGATTTTTGGCGATAATCGGTGTAATATGTGCGATTTTTGCGGGTCTATTATTCATAGCTGGTGGTCGGGCGATTACAATCAAAGAGGTAAGCTCGAACATAAAAAGTGGCGCTTTATTGGTTGATGTCAGGACTGCGGCCGAATACCAATCCGAACACGCGGCTGGGGCTGTGAACATTCCTGTCGAAGACATGCAGGACGGGAAATACCCGGATATCAGCAAAGACAAGACGTTGTACGTATATTGTCATAGCGGCAAACGTGCTTCGCTTGCGAAATCAATTCTGGAAAAAGCCGGTTATACAAAAGTCGTCAGTCTGACCAGTTTGCATAGCTGGGTAGTATTGGGCGGAAAAACCGAAGGTAGCGATTTGAAATGCAGCATCAACGATGCAGCAAGTTGTTGAGTGATAACATATAAAAAAACACCCCACTTTTAGTGAGGTACTTTTTGTGGTAGCAGCGACAAGGATCGGTCACGTTCCGCGACCCCGAAACTTCGCGATTGCAAACATAGTTTGCATCGGAAGGTTTCCTTGCGACCCGCAGACTTGCGGGTCTCACTTGTGACTTAACGCCGGAGTCCGGCGAGTCACAGTTCGAATCTTATGATACTTACCAATAAAATAACCCCATCTTTGGATGGGGTGATTTTATTGGTAGAAACGCTATTAACCACTTGGAACCAAATAAAACGTGAACTGATTGTAGCGTCTGAAATATACCAGAGTATGCGAATCACGTACCCCATAGGGTCCTAAGTAGCAGTAATTGAACAATATGTATTTTCGTGGCAATACATAATTATTGAGATATGGTTATGGTGGGGTGCGGTAGGCTCGACAAGTTCAGTATCTCAGTAGCTATAAGGCCGTATATCTACGAGAGTTATTCATACTAAAAAACTCCCTCCAAAGGTATGGATGACTATTGTGGGTATATAATCTATAATTTTGCTATGTCATGGGGTATTTGTAGGATATAGGTATAAGCGTTACAATGGTTGAAGATATGTTACAAACACAAAAAAATGAAGACAAGCTAGTTAAAATTAAATTTGATGGTCAAGCTCATCAAGTTGACGCACAAGTTTTTATCAGTACGCTCATCAATTTTTCGGAAATTGTCAAAGAGGTTAATCGTGATAGTGGTTCTGATAAAAAAATTGAGATAAAAATCGTAGCAACTGAAAAAGGTAGTTTTGATGCTCATTTGATTTTGCAACAGGCGGTAAATGCAGTGCAGACAGAACTTGCAGTACAGCCTGTGGCGACTATTGCTAGTGTTGTTGCTGTGGT